>CACWIL010000028.1 GCA_902760905.1 uncultured bacterium | reverse complement strand
TTTGTGTCCTTTTTCGTAGATACTTTGGTAAGGGATATAGTGTTCATCTCGCCATTTTCTTATATAATCTCGTTTGGCTTGTCCGCCTTCGTCAATGCCAAAAACATGCCACTCGTTATCATTACCTTTGAAATTTGGCTTATATTGATTTGTAATAATTGAATTATAAACTTTCATATTAGTATTATAAACCTGTAAAGAATAAAATTTGCTATTAATGGTATTTTTTCAGTCGGTAGGGTGCAATTTTTTGCACCAAAATGATTATCAAAATCTGTGTTCTTTCTTCTCAAACCGACTGTTTTTATGCAACTATTTTTGCACTTTTGTCCTGATTTTTGCACTCTGCTTGTTTGCCGGCTTTAAACGTGTCTACGTGTTTTGCTACGCAAAAGCACTTCGCACTCTGCCGGCAAACCGCTTTTGCACTAATATTTTACGTTTTTAGGGATTTTCATGCCTTAAAATACTAATTTATTTGAATATTTATCTCGTGCAAAATTGTGCAACATAGTGCAAAAATAATTTATCTCGCATTCTGATATGTGTCAAAATGTCTCTTGATATGAGATTCAGGACTTGATGTTTCTGCGAACAAGAGCGATTAATGTGAGAGCAAAGGAAAACACATATGACAGATTTTACTCCCGAAAAATGTAAACAAATAGCACTCGCTAGACTTGATGTAGTTCACAAGTGGCTTGAGTTCAGAAAGAAATCTCAAAATAAACTTCAAGCTGATTATGATTTTGTGAAATTGCATAATACTTCAAATTCTCACCTTTTTGAAATTTTAGGCAAAATTCCCCGAGTCAGTTTGCACCGTTGACTTGCAATGCTAAACGGAACGGAAGATTACACAAAACTAATCCCACAATATAAATATAGCAGGGTTGATGAATATAGAACTGTTCTTAATGATGAAGAAATAAAAATATTTATGGGATTGCTATTGCATTCGAATAGATTATCAATCGTATTTTTTAGCATTACAATAATGCTTTTTTTACATGAACTTCATCCGTAATATCTTTTCCTCCATAGAGAACTACGCTTTTTGCAAATACAAAATCATAATCATCTTTTTGGGCTAATATTAAAGCATAAGGAATACAAAAAAAGTATATCACTCAAAGATTTCTTTATAATTTTTTGTTTCTCAAAAATTACAATTAATTAAAGATGCCATATAATATTAATTTTTGTAACAATTTTACTAATATTTACTTCTAATAGAGCAAATATTTTCTTTTTCTTTTTTTTTAATAGTAGAATTATTATGTTGACAAAAGTCAAAAAATAGAAGGAATGATGTATGAAAAATCTCAAGCAACTAACAGCAATAGCTATGTGTTCAGTTTTTGCAGCAATGCAGGTTTCATTTGCAGCAATGGACACAGGTTTAGGAGTAGGAAACGGCGGAGCAGTTATCAATTCTACTGACAGCAATTTTGCAGGTCTTACGACAGGTACTAACAGTGCAACATTAGAATTTAAAGGTAATTCTCACGTAAACTGGAACACACTAAACGTTAACGGCAATGAAACATTAAACTTCAATGCTCAAGACGGAGTAAACGGAATTTCTGTCCTGAATACAGTTAACAACAATATGTCAAAAATTTATGGACAAATTAACGCAAATAGTGGTATTAAACAATTAATAATATCAAACCCGAACGGTGTTTTATTCGACGGTGCAACGTTCTCAACAGCCGGCGATACAATGATTACAACAAAAAACCTTACTGGTGCTGACGTAAACAATATTAACGTTAACGACGGCTCTTGGGGAACACTTGTAACGCCTGACAACAATTTGGTAAGCGTTCAGGTTTTAAATGACTCTGATTTTAGCGTTGGCGGAAAATTTACAATCGTAGCTCCGCAAATTGTAGGTCAGAATTCAAGAATCACTGCAGGCGAAGGCTTAAAACTGATTACTGCAAACGGTGCAGATTTTATTGCACAGAATAAATCAATTTTGCCAAACAAAGCTGTTACAAGGTTAAAAGCTATGGATATTAACGGTAATATCGAAATTGTTAATGATATAGGTGCATTATCAATCACAGGAACCGATATTAAAGGTGATTTGACAGCTGAAACAGGCGGCATTGTTTGTGTTGACGGTATACATGATGATACCGGAGCTCTTCAGAAAATGACAACTATAACAGGCAATGCAGATTTAACAGCACATAATCAGCAATTAATAATGAGAGATACAAAGGTTGATGGCAACCTTATTATGGAAAATGACGGCGGTGCTGTTGAGCTGAGAAATGCGAAAATCGGCGGGAATGCAGACTTAACAACTACCGGCTGGCAACCTATTAATCACCAGAAATATAATCACTATGTACACGTAAGTGGTAACACTGATATCGGAGGTGATTTGAACATTTCTTCTTCTCAGAATATTCACATCGGTAACTACCAGGTTACTAACAACCCATACAGTACAGCTTCAACAGCAAACCAGTGGAAAGGTGATTTACTCCCGGGAGAATTAAATGTTGGCGGAGATATAAAAGCAGAAGTTACTCAAGGTGGTCATATTATGACAACTATTAATACAACTGCAGATAATATTGATTACACAGCAAAATCATACAATGACGGTACAAAAATATATGGTGGTAATATTTTATCTGACGATAAAGCAACAATTACCGCTAATACATATAAGTTTAAATCTGACGGATATATTGGCGGTCTGAAATCAAATGACCTCTCAAAAGTTGATGACAAAATTATTCATGTAATGGAAGAATATCAATTTATTCCGGATGATACAACAAGCCACGAATATATGAACATCGACGGCGGAGTAATCTCCAGGATTGAAACTCCAAAACAATCCACAGCAGGAAAAGATGTTCAGGTTTATATCAGATCTAATAATAATTTGATAGTAAATGGTGCAAACGCAGGTGTAATTAACCTTGTTGCTCCTGATAAAAAAATCACAGTAACAGGCCCTGATGTTCACGCAAAAGAAATTAATGTCGGCGGAAGAACAGGAACATTGCAAATAGACTTCCCTGGCAGAGATTTCACAACTAACTATACAAACATTAAAGACGGTGTAGTTAAAACAATAAAACCGACTGACGAAATCACTTATGATTTAACAAATAAACCAAACACAGGTTATAACTCACCTGATTTTAAACAAACAGACGGAACAAATACAACATACTTAGTCGGACCAGAAGGACCGGTTCCACCACCGCCACCACAACAACAACCTACTCCTCCGAATGATGATAACGTAAGAGTTATTAATCCTATTCCGGAAGATCCGGTTAAGCCAATGGCAAACACACCAATTGCATACGCTGCAGATCTCGATGATGACGAAGATGTTCCTTGCAGAAAGAATGTTGACGGTTCAGTAACTGTTGTAAGAGCATATCCTGTAATGGATTAATAAATAACATAATAATAAGAAAAAGAGATAACTTAAAAGGTTATCTCTTTTTTTGTGCAAATTTTCGCCTATAAACAATTAAAACGATAATTATTAAGTTTTGTAAAATAACGACATGCGAAAATATATTGCTTAACATTTGTTACATAAAATTTAAAATCCTGAAATGCTTATCCCACAACGGTTTTTCGTCGTTAAAGCCAATTTTTGTAAACTTTTGTAACAAAAAGAACTCCTTAATATCAAGAAATTCCAAA
Organism: uncultured bacterium; assembly: GCA_902760905.1. Lineage (GTDB taxonomy): Bacteria > Cyanobacteriota > Vampirovibrionia > Gastranaerophilales > Gastranaerophilaceae > CAG-196. The sequence continues at coordinate 8,909 of CACWIL010000028.1, read as the reverse complement.
TCGTACCGAAAAGGAAAGTAACAAAGTTGATTAGTAAAAATTAAGTTGATTAGGAGTTTTTAGCATGAAAAAACTTATTGTTTTATTTTCCGCATTCGTATTTTTAGCATTCAGTCAGGCAGCATTTGCTTACAGAGCCTCCGACTTCTCCAGTGACTCAAAAATAGTATCAGCCATCACATTATTAGAACAATCCGGTGAAACAGATGTATTAAGAAACCTTCAAAAATATGGAATCAGAGTTTCTTTCGATGATTTAACATCTTACACATACAACGCAAGCAAAGCTTATGCAATAAGTACATACAACCAATACGGAACAAGAGTTATTATGATTAACTCTCTTTATAAAAATGCTCCGGTAGAACAAATTGCTTGTCTTGTAGCACATGAAAGCATGCACGTTAAAAGAATTGCAGATTTAGAAGAAGAAACAATTGCAACTCAAAAAGAAGCAGCAACATGGACAAGATTAAAAGTTCCTTCAAAAACATATCCTGATACAAAACTGACAAGAAGACTTGATAAACTTAGCAGCATGTATCTCGCATCAGGCAACGGTAACAATATTATTCAAAGCAAAATTGCATCAAGCGGTTTTTACAGATCACAGTACGGTGGTTAAACAAATTTTATCCAACATTAAATAAACACGAGTTTCAGTTATCACATTTTCAATCCCGATAATATTATATATAAGGTACAGGTTTCATCCTGATACCGCAGAAATTTACGAATTTCTCTATTTAAATTTTACCCCAATCAACTTAACAACTCCCCTGCGCTTGCGCAGGGGTTATTCTTTATTATATTTCTTTATATGATATACTAAAATTAATGACTATCTTTGATGAAAACCTAATACTTGAAACTATTAATATGATTAAGCTTCACAATTTTGATGTTCGGACTGTGACGCTTTCAATCAGTTTAAGAGATTGCCTTTCCGAAGATGTAAATGTAGTATGTGACAAGATTAAATACAAGCTTGACAAATACGCATCTAATCTTGTGAAATATGCAAATGAAATAGAAAATGACTATTCAATTCCTATCGTAAATAAAAGAATTGCAGTAACTCCCATATCATTAGTAGGAGAATCCTGTAAAGATAAAAATTACATAAAAATAGCTAAAACTTTAGATGAAAGCGCAAAATCACTTGGCATAGATTTTATAGGCGGATTTTCTGCTCTTGTTGAAAAAGGGTTTACTGAGGGTGATGAAGCTTTAATTAACGCAATTCCTGAAGCTCTTGCAACAACTGACAGGTTATGTTCTTCAGTTAATGTCGGAACTTCAAAGGCAGGAATAAATATGGATGCCGTTATTAAAATGGCTGATATAATAAAAAAATCAGCAGAATTAACAGCTGATAATGATGGAATAGGCGCAGCAAAACTTGTTATATTTTGCAATTCCGTTGGTGACAATCCTTTCATGGCAGGTGCTTATTCAGGGTATGGTGAACCAGAGTGTGCATTAAACGTAGGTGTTTCAGGTCCTGGGGTTGTAAGAGCTGCCATTATGGATTTAGACAAAAAAGCAGATTTAGGTGTTCTTTCAAATAAAATAAAACAAACTGCATACAAAATAACCGGAACCGGTGAACTTATCGGCAGAAGGTTAGCTAAAATGCTTAATGTTCCGTTCGGTGTTGTTGATTTATCTCTAGCTCCTACGCCTGCGGTTGGCGACAGTGTTGCACAAATATTTCAGGCAATGGGACTGGAGCATGCAGGGGCACATGGGACAACAGCAGCGCTTGCAATGCTTAATGATGCGGTCAAAAAGGGTGGAATAATGGCAAGTTCATTCGTTGGCGGATTGTCAGGAGCATTTATTCCTGTTTCTGAAGATGCAGGCATGATTGAAGCTGCTTCAAAAGGACACCTGACTTTTGATAAACTGGAAGCAATGACTTGTGTATGCTCTGTAGGGTTAGATATGATAGCAATCCCCGGTGATACTCCTGCTTCAACAATTGCCGGTATAATAGCAGATGAAATGGCGATAGGAATGATAAATAAAAAGACTACAGCTGTCAGAATAATTCCTGCGCCCAAAAAGAAAATTGGTGATAAAATAATATATGGAGGTCTTCTTGGAGAAGCTCCGATTATGGAAGTAAATAAGCTTTCATCATATGATTTTGTAATGCGTGGCGGAAGAATACCCGCTCCTGTACACAGTTTAAACAATTAAAGGTCTAATATATATGGCTACTTTTAAAGATTTAGAAGACAATTTAAAAAGTTATATGATATCTGAGCAGTCAGATGCTCACAACATTAGAACTGCAAATATTGCAAAGTACAATAATCTAAAAGTGTGGATAGATCTTTCAAAATATCAGCAGCCGCATTTCTTCGTTCGTATATCAATTTCTGAAGCGGTATTTACAATAAACGAATGTATAAAACTCAACGGCGGATTAGGTTACGAAGAAAGATTTATATATAAATGGTACGGAAGAATAGGTATTAAAGATAAATTAAAAGAATTGTGGACAACTGCACAGCTTGAACGTAACGATTCAGCAGAAAAAGAAGAAGGCTCAGGTTCTCAGTCATAAATTATTTTTTTCACGCTTTTGAACTTTAGTAAAAACTTCTTCAAAACTTTCTACGGGTAAGAGTTTGTATCCGCAATGTTCAGCTAAATTTCCACCCATGCCAAAAAGTTCTTCCTGAGGATATCTTCTGCATATTCCGGGACGTTTCTTATGTATTTTACATTTGTTAGTTTCTTTATCAAGATTTGTACATTCAAAGACCAAACCGGTTTCATCTTTTCCTATAACTTTCAGATATGTATAAAATGAATGCATTTTTTTCAATCTTTCAAACTCAGCTTCTGTCTGAATAACAGATGTGTGTTTTACATAAATTTTTTGACAGCATCTTCCGCAAGCATTACAAGAGCCTACACGATAATATTTTCGGTGCAAAATATACAAATACCACCATTTTCTTATTGCTTTATATACTTTATCAAACATTTGTAATTTTTGCCTTTGCAAACTTATATTCCTGAGATTCCGGTGGAGAAAAAAGCATTACTTTTGTAAAATATTTATTTGCGTTTTTAACATCGCCCTCTTTGTACAAATTGTCAGCTTTTGTCATATATGACTTAACTATATGAGCCTCAGGGTTAATAAACAATTTAAGCTGTTCTATTCTGTCTTTTATTTCTGTTTGCAAATTGTCATTCAGGAGCAGGCAGTTCTCATACTCAAACAATGCGAAATGAAAATTATTTTCTCTGAAATAATTATCTCCCCATTCTTTATGTCCCAAATAGCTTTGTTCATCAAACGTTGAGTTAAGTTCCTTTATAACCTGCATTGTATTCAGATATTCTTCCTGATTGTTAATTACAAGGGGTAATATTCTCCTCAATGTACAATACGCAGCGGTATAATCACCAAGATTAATGAATACAGAAGTTAACATTTGCAAAACTTCAATAGATTTTTTATTTATGCAATAAGCTTGTTTCAGATAAATCATAGCGTGCATATTATCATTTTCTGCCAAATATGCAGTACCCAACAGCAAATTTATATCATAATTTGTAGGAAGATTCTTGTAAGCAAAAGTCAAAAATTCTATTGCGCTCTTGTTATCTTTTCTTAGCACTGATAATTTTGCTTTTTGCAAAAAGTCATTTCCGATTTTAGAATACTCGTCAATACTCTGTTTAACAGTATTGTATGATTTACCTCTATCTTGTGCGTATTTAAGGTATTTTTCATAATAAAAAATTGACTGAAACTTCATACCACAAGTAAAATATGAAGTTGCCAAATTAAGACAGACTGTATCATCATCCGGTTTATAAGCAAAAGCACAAGCCCAATAATATATTGCATTTCTTATATCTTCGTTTTTGTATGCAATATTACCCAAATACATATAAGAAGGATTTTCGCCTTTTTCAAGATTAACTGATCTGCGGAAATTCTCTTCAGCATTTTTCATATCACCCATTTTATAATAGCATTTTGCTATCCGGTGATACAGTTTATAGGATATGTTAGCATTCACCAAGCTTAAATACAGATTAAGAGCAGACTGATAATCACCGTTCATATAATGATTACGGGCAGCTTCAAGCTTCTTGTTCTCCATATCAGAGTTATCTGCTATATAATAATCCGACGATACCATACTAGTATTCTAGCATATTTAGGAATTTAGGTCATCCCACAATTTAGAATTTGTTACAAGCTTCGATAATACGTCTTCTTCAAATGGGTCAACCACGCCCTGAGAAAACAATTCCTGCATTTGTTCGAGATATGATATGTCTTCAGGATTTTGTGAAGCAATTTTTGTAAATTTTCGGACGTCTAAATCTTTTTGAAATAGCTGCATAGCATTAGCAGATATTTCCGTTTTATCTACATAAGGATTTTTACTGTATCCGCTTTTTTGCAAAGAGGAGCGGACATTGGCAATGTTTATGACATTGCTTGCACTGTCAAATTGTAATAAATTGTTGTCATTAATGTTGTTGAACATAAAGCCCCAATCTCCCCAATTATTTTCTTTCATTATCATACATATTTTATAATTTCGTATCATCTAAACGGATGATTTTTGCTAAAAACCGTTAAACCCTTTTTATAAGAGACATAAAACTTTTATACTTCCATAAAATCACATTTAATGATAAAATAGGGGGGGTAAATATATTTGGGTAAATATACTTGGATAAATATACTTGAGTAGATATATTGAGAGGTTAGTATGCAGGCAGTTGAATACTTTACGAAACATGGATATTCCTGTGCAGAGAGCGTCATACAGGGTGCGATTGATGAAGGTATTGTTCCTGCGGAACTTTTACCGGTAGCAAGCGCATTCTCCGGCGGAATGGGTTCAGGCTGTCTTTGTGGTGCAATAGGCGGTTCTCAGTGTATTATAGGCTATCTGTTCGGGAAAAACAATCCCGACGGAAATGAGTATTTAGCAAGAATAAAAGCAAAAGAGTTCATAACAGAATTCAAAAAAAATCATAAAGCCACCTGCTGCAGAGTTTTAACGGCAGGTATGGATATGGCTTCTCCCGAAAGAAAGGCTCACTGCGCAAATATGGTTGACGAGTGTTCAAAAATTCTTAAAGATATTATCAAGGTTAAAGTTTAATGTTTAACAGAACCCTTTTCAAAAAAAGAATATTATTTGTTGGTATTCCTGATATGGCATACATAGGTATTGATGGGCTTTTAATGTCAGGGATTAATATTGTCGGAGTTTTGGGACCCAAAAAAGACCACAATATGTACGACGATTTTAAAAGATTTATTATTTCCAGAGGGCTCAATTATATTGATTTCGACGAACTTGATGAACCACAGTTGATTCAGACGATAAAAGAACTTAATGTTGATGCTGCAGTTGTTTGCTCATATAACTACAAAATACCAAAAGTTCTTCTTGAAGCAACAAAAGACGGTTTTATTAATGTACACCCGTCAATGCTCCCGAAATACAGAGGAGGCAATCCGTACTCAAGAGTTATTATTAATGGTGAAACAGAAACAGGAGTAACACTTCATTTTATGGATGAAGGTTTTGATACAGGCGATATTATTGCACAAAAACCGTATCACATTCCTTCAAAAGCAACAATGGGAACTATATTCAACGAACTGAACTATATAGGAATTGAGTTGTTGATTCAGGTCTTGAGTCTGTATGAAACCCAGCCGCTGCCAAGAATTCCTCAGCCAAAAGGCGAGTTCGTATCCGGAAACGGTTTGAGTAACAAAGAAATTTATCTTAATTTTGATAAACCGGCAGAAGAGCTTGAAAGGTTTATTCGTGCGCTTAATCCGTTTATTCTTGCAAGCACAACTTTCAGGGGTAATATGATGAAAATTATGAAAGCAGAAGTCGCATCAGACGCTTTCAGCCTTCCTCATCCTGCAGGAACTATTGCAAAAATAGAGGATGACAAGTTCTTTATCTCAACATCCAAAGGGCTTCTTGTTCCCACAGTAATGCAATTTGGAAGCTTCTTTATGGGCGACAGCAAAGATTTTATCAGAATTGTTAACCCAAAAATCGGAGAAGAATTTAAATAGTGACAGGGATAAATTACAAGGGGTAAAGGGGTAAAGGGGTAAATCGTATAACATTATTTGCAGATATATTAAACAAAAAAGCAAAAAGGGGAAAATGTGGATAAGTTAAATTTTATAACAGCGGGCGTTCCGCTTAAAGCAGGTAACAAGGGTTATGGAGAAGGGTTTAAAATTCTTGACAGCATGGGGCTTGATGGTTTAGAACTGGAGTTTGTAAGGGGAGTCAGAATAAGTGACAAAAGCAGAGAAGCCGTAGCTTCTTCGAATAAAGTTATTACCGCCCACGCACCTTTTTACGTCAACCTTAATGCAAGAGAAGAAGACAAGGTTGAAGCAAGTATTCAAAGAATAATAGAAACAGCACAAACAGCAAACGAGCTCGGTGGATTCAGCATAACTTTCCATGCCGGATTTTATCTGGGAATGGATAAGGAGTTTGTATATAAACAAATAAGGGACAAAATTGAGATTATTACAACAGAGCTTGGTAAGGTTAATAACAAAATATGGATACGTCCTGAAACCACAGGAAAAGCAACTCAGTGGGGCGATTTGGAAGAAATAGTAAGACTTTCAAAAGAATTTGAAACGGTTTTGCCCTGCGTAGATTTTTCTCACCTTCACGCAAGATATAATGGGATTTCAAATACATATGATGAGTTTGCAAAAATATTTGAAACTATCGGGAATGAGCTCGGACAGGTTGCTCTGGACAATTTTCACGCACATATTGCAGGGATTGAATATGGTGATAAAGGCGAGAAGAAACATCTTAATCTTGAAGAATCGGATATGAACTATAAAGACCTGCTCAAAGCCTTTAAAGATTTTAACATAAAAGGTGCTATAGTTTGCGAGAGCCCGAATATTGAAGACGATGCAAAACTGATGAAGGATTTTTATTTAGGTTTGTAAAATGAAACTGTCCGATGACGAAAAATACATGAAAGAATGTTTCAGGCTTGCCTTAAAAGGCAGGGGTAAAGTTGCACCTAATCCTCTTGTCGGATGTGTTGTTCTGGATAAATTTGGTAAGGTTGTGTCAAAAGGATATCACCACAAATACGGGAAAAATCATGCAGAGCGTGATGCACTCCTGAAACTGAAAAACAATGAAGCAGAAGGCGGAACACTGTACGTCAATCTTGAACCTTGTTCTCACTATGGCAAAACGCCACCGTGCGTTGATTTGATAATTGAAAGAAAAATAAAACGTGTTGTTATAGGGATGAAGGATATTAATCCTGTTGTAGATGGAATTACAAAACTAAAACAGGCAGAAATAGAGATTACAACAGGAATTTTAAAAGATGAAGCCGAGTTTTTAAACCGTGTTTTTATAAAAAACATGAAAAAACAACTTCCTTATGTTGTACTAAAAATTGCAACAACAATGGACGGGAAAATTGCTGCAAGAACAGGTGATTCCAAGTGGATAACATCTGACGAGGCAAGAAAAGAAGTTTATAAAATGAGAAAAGAGTTTGACTGTATTATGACAAGTTCAAACACTGTTATCGCAGATAATCCTTCTATGGAACACCGGTTCAAATGCATTTTTGCTGAGCAGTGATCTTGCAACCCTGTTCACCGGGCGCACCTTTGAGATTGAAGTGTTTCCGTTTTCGTTCAGCGAATTCATGAAATACTTTGAGCTGACGGATCAGTATGCCGCTTTCAACCGCTATATTCAGGAGGGCGGCATGTCCGGCTCCTATCTGTATAAGACGCCGGAATCAAAATATGACTATATCTCGGATGTCTTCAATACGCTTATCGTTCGGGACATCCAGCGAAAATATCGAATCCGCAATATGCCGCTGATGGAGCGCCTGTGCGATTTCCTGATTGATAACATCTCTAACCAAACATCTACCCGCAGTGTTGCAGCGGCATTCAAAAGCGAACAGGTCAATACAAACGACCGAACTATCGGCGCCTATATCAAATATCTCTGCAACGCTTTTGCGTTTTACAGAATCAGACGGTATGACATTCAAGGGAAACGGTATTTGGCGTCAAATGACAAGTACTATCTCAGCGACCATTCCTTCAAATACGCCAAGCTCGGGACAAAGAACGCAGACTACGGCAGGATGATTGAGAATATCGTTGCAATCGAATTGCTTCGCCGTGGGTATGAGCTCTACGCTGGTGTGCTGTACAAAAAAGAGATTGATTTTGTCGCCATTAAGCGCAGTGAAAAGCTTTATATTCAGGTTGCGAGCAGCATCGATGATCCTGATACCTTCCGGCGCGAGGTAGATCCGCTGTTGAAAATCAAGGATGCCTATCCGAAGATGATCCTCACCCGCACTCGCCAGGAAGCTTATCAGCATGAAGGTATTCAGATTGTGGATGTGGCAGATTGGCTGTTGGAATCGAATGGGTGAATGACCATGTCAACAATTCTGATTGTCGAGGACGATATTACAATCATACGAACGCTGGAGGCGTACCTTCTCTCGGAAGGCTTTGAGATTGTTTCTGTTTCCAGCCAGCGGGAAGCGCTAGCTGCGCTCGAAAATGAGAACGTCGACCTGTTGCTCCTGGACATTTCTCTTGCAGAGGGGAATGGTTTTGCCGTCTGTGAGGCTGCAAAGGGGCACGGGCTTCCCGTCATTTTCCTCACCGCATCCGGGGATGAAAACAGCGTAGTGCATGGGTTGGATATGGGTGCGGATGATTATATCGCGAAGCCGTTTCGCCCGCGTGAGCTGGTGAGCCGCATTCGCAGCGTCCTTCGCAGAAGCGGGAAAACCAAGCGCGTTGTCATGCTGGGCTCCGTCTCGGTCGACGCCGAGAAAGGAAT
>CACWIL010000027.1 GCA_902760905.1 uncultured bacterium | reverse complement strand
AGTATCTCATAAAATAGAGATTCTTCGGGCGAAATTGATTAATGCCCTCAGAATGACGATATTTTAAATTATTTTTGTGTAAAGTTGTATATAATTACCTAATTTTAATAACAAACAGAAGAGAGAAGGCAATATAATGGAAGATAACAGACCGAGCTGGTCATCAAGATTAACGTTTATACTTGCGGCTGTTGGCTCTGCCGTAGGTTTGGGGAATATTTGGAGATTCCCGTACATTATGGGGCAAAATGGCGGTGCTGTTTTTTTAATCGTATATTTGGCACTGATTTTGACAATTTGTTTTATTCCCCTTTTTGCTGAACTTGCTGTTGGTAAAATAACAAAAAAGGAATGTATTGGTGCTTTCGAGTCTGTTAATCCAAAGTTTAAATTTTTAGGCTTTCTTAATCCGCTCACAGGTGTTCTTGTTGCTTCATTCTACTTTATAGTTGGCGGCTGGATAATTAATTATATAGCTTTAAGTTTTGCTCAGGCCAGGATAGAAGATTACAGCAGTTATTTTGTTTCTTTTATTCAAAACTCTGTATCTGCCTGCGGCTTTACACTAATTTTTCTTTTTATATGTGTATGGTTTACTGCAAGAGGAATAAAAAGAGGGATAGAGTTTGCAAATAATGTTATGATGCCTATGTTTGCGGTTATTCTTCTGGGGTTAATCATATTTTCTCTGACTCTTCCGAATGCTCATTTGGGATTGGAATATATGTTTAAGCCTGATTTCTCAAAAATTAATGCTCATATGTTTCTTGCAGCACTCGGTCAGGCTCTTTTTACGCTTAGTATAGGTATGGGAGCTTTGTTGACATACGGCAGTTATATAAAAGAAGATAAAAGTATTCTTAAATCAACTTATACAATTATTTTCTCGGATACTCTGTTTGCGCTGATGGCAGGTATAATGATTTTCCCTGCAATTTTCTCTTTCGGGCTCGAACCAAACTCAGGCGCAGGACTTGTTTTTATTACAATACCTCAGATTTTTGCGCAGATACCTTACGGAAACATAGTTTCTGCGGCATTTTTTATTCTGTTGTTTGCTGCAGCCATAACTTCAGGAATAAGTATAATAGAAGTTCCGATTGCATCTATGGTGGAAAGGCTTAAAATATCACGAACAAAAGCTTGTACAATACTGTTTTTCATAATCGGTTTAATCTCTGTTCCGGCAACATTATCTTTTGGTGTATTAGAAAACTTTAAGTTATGCGGAAAGACTGTTTTTGATTTTCTGGATTTTACAACTTCAAGTATTCTGATGCCTCTTAACGCTTTATTCTTATGTTTAATAGCAGGCTGGTTTTTAAAGATAAGAGGAAATCATTTTATACAAAACAAATTTTTTGCATTCTTGTTTGATATCGGACTTAAATTCGTTATACCTGTAATACTGGTTGCGTTGTTGTATATTGGGTTAAAATAGTTATATGCAGAATGTATTTACTCAGGAACATCCAAAGGGCTTGTATTTGTTGTTTTTTGTTGAGATGTGGGAGAGATTTTCCTACTATGGGATGCGTGCGCTTCTTGTTTTGTATATGGTGCAGGAGCTTTTATTCTCAACTCAAAAAGCAGGGAATATTTATGGCATTTATACGGGACTTGTATATCTTACACCACTAATTGGCGGATATCTTGCTGACAGGTATACAGGGCAGAGAAAGTGTATTACGGCAGGCGCAGTCTTTATGAGCGCAGGTTTGTTCCTGCTTGCGTTTGGCGGAAAAGAGCTTTTCCTTTTGTCTTTATTTTTAATGATTTGTGCAAATGGCTTTTTTAAATCAAATATAAGCTCAGTTGTAGGGCTGTTGTATGGCGATAATAATGACAAAAAAGATTCTGCATTTACCATTTTTTATATGGGAATAAATCTTGGAGCATTTTTATCTCCTCTTGTTTGCGGAACATTGGCTGCAAAATACGGGTTTGAATGGGGATTTGCTTCTGCAGGTGTTGGAATGTTAACAGGACTTGTGATCTACAAACTTTTTGAAAATAAACTTCTTGGAGATAATGGTTTAAAACCAATTGCTCAAAATACGAAAATAAAAAACGCTGAAACTAACAATAATAATTCAAAGTTGTTATATTTATTTGTTCTTATGTTATTTACAATTCCGTTTTGGATATGTTTTGAACAGGCAGGTACATCGCTGACTTTGTTTGCAGAATATCAAACAAACAGAAACTTTTTGGGATATGAAATTCCGACGGGATATTTTCAGTCACTAAATCCGCTTTTTATCATTATACTTGCACCCGCAATCTCTGTTTTTTGGAGTTGGCTCAGAAGTAAATCAAAAGAACCTACTTCTGTAGAAAAATTTGCCATAGCATTATTTTTGATGTCTATTTCATATATTATTCTTATACTGGCTGGAAATATGGGAGGAGGAGAAACTATTTCACCTCTTTGGCTGGTTTTAGTTTATTTTGTAATGACAGTTTCAGAACTTTGTCTTTCGCCAATCGGTCTGTCACTCGTATCAAAACTGGCACCGGGAAAATTCTTATCACTAATGATGAGTTGTTGGTTTTTGACCTGTTTTATTGGTGATACACTTGCTGGATTCTGGGGCGGTAAGTATGAAACATTAACTTCAACACAGCTTTTTGCTCCGCTTGCAGCTATGTCATTTGCTGCCTTTTTGCTATTGGTTGTTCTTATTCCCAAACTAAATAAATCGCTAAAATTATAATATTCACGCAAAATATTATAATATATTTTTGTATTTACCCCTATAAATCTTCTTTTGTTATTTCCAAAACTTTTTCAGGTTTCAATTTTAAAGGTAAACCGATTTCTCTTTCAAGACTTGCGGCAGTATTATTATAGTTAAGCATTGCATTGTAAAAATCAAGACGAGCGTTTAAGTATGTGTTTTCACCATCTTTAAGTTCGATTGCATTACCTACGCCGGCTTTATATCTTCCTGTTACCTGTCTGTATTGTTCTTTTGCCTGGTCTAAAGCAAGTTTTGCAATGATGATAGCTTCTCTGTTTGTTTCAAGCTCCATATAGTTTTTCTTAACGTTAAAATAAACTTCGTGTTTTGTATCTTCATATTCAGCTTTTGCTCTTTTGTATTCTGCATTAGCCTGATCTATTTGTTTTTTGATTCTTAAAATATTCAGTCCGTTATAAGTTAGTCCTACACCGACTTGTCCTGACTGTACATTGTATTCATTTCCGATACCGTTATTGTAGCTTCCGTAAATGCCTAAATTAGGAGTGAAGTCTCTTCTTGCAGCTCTCAGGTTCATCTTGGCCGCTTCTTCTGATTTCTTTGCGGAAATAAGTTCAGGTCTTACTTCAAAAGCTGTATTAATCGCATTTTCTTCTGTTATATCAAAAAGATTAAGCGTAAGCTGATCGGAAAGTTCGTAATTTGTATATTCCGGAATACCCATAATCTGAGATAACTGAACTTTTGCAACTTCAAGAACATTTTTTGCTTTGACTAAATTCAATTTTGCTTTACCGAGGTTGTATTCAGCTGTTACAACATCAACTTTCGGTTTTGTACCGTAGCGGTAGAATCCCCATGCTTGATCTAATTGGAGTTGATAATCGGCAACGGTATCTTCATAAACATGAACCTGTGCCTGTGCAAACAAGATGTTATAGTATGTGTATTTTATATTATAGATAATTGTATTGATGTTCTCTTTTGTGTCTTCTTTGGTTGCTTCATACATTCTCTTTGCCATATCTGCCGAAGCTTTTGTTTTTCCGAAATCGAAAATAAGCATATCTGCTGAAACAGAAGGAATATAACCCATTGTTAAGTATTGGTTTCCACCTGCGCCGCCGTATGGACTTCCTCCAACGTATTTGTTACCGCTTCTTGAGACATCAAGACCTGCACTTATAGAAGGGAAATAGTTTGCCCAGGCTTGTCCGATTCTTGTTTTGTATGCTTCTTCGTTATAAATTGAAGCCCAAATGCCCGGATTATATTTAACAGCATTTTCTATACAGTCATTAAGTGAAAATACAGAGTGCACCTCGTTTGTATATGGCGGTTGCTCCATCTCAGCTTTTTTCTGTTTTTTGTTGGCTTTTTTAAGAGTAACAGCCTGTGTATTGTTATTGTTTTTGTTCTTTTTAAAGCTGAACGCTTCTGCCATATTAACAGAGGTTAACACAAAGCAGGATAATATTGCTAAACTTATAATTTGTTTTTTATTAAATCTCATCTTCTTCATCTCTCTTTTTGTTGAATTTTTTATCAACCATATCTTGAATTATAACATAAAAAGCAGGAGTCAAAACAGTACCCAGCGTTGCTGCAACAATCATCCCGCCGATTACTGTAGAACCGACTGAAATACGGCTGTTTGCACCGGCGCCTGACGCAAATAGCAAAGGTAAAATACCTAATATAAACGCAGCTTCCGTCATCATAATTGCCCTGAATCTTAACAGTGCCGCTTTAATAGCTGCATCATAGATTGATAAACCATGTGATTCATGCTCTTCTTTTGCAAATTCGACAATCAAAATAGATTGTTTTGCAGCAAGACCGATTAATGTAATCAGACCTACCTGTGAATATAAATCAAGCGCTTGTCCCATCATTAACTGGAATACCAGTGCACCCACAACGGCAACCGGTGATATTAAAAGTACCGCAACAGGTATCATCCAGCTTTCATAGAGTGCAACCAGGAACAAATAAACAAATAATAATGCAAAGCCTACAACCAGACCCGTTTGTCCTGATGATTCCATTTCCTGCAACGAAGTTCCTGACCATGCAAAAGTGTAATCGTGCGGTAAATTTTTCTTAGATAAATTGATCATTGCGTTCATTGCTTCACCAGACGATTTTCCATTTGCAGGTGAACCCTGAATCTGTGCAGCACGGAATTGATTAAACCTTGTAATAGAAACCGCACCAACGGTTTGTTTAGGTGTAATCATTGTCATTATCGGAACAGGTTTTCCTTTTGTATTCATTACATAAATCTTTTGTAAATCTTCTATTTTGTCTCTGTAATCACCCTCTGCCTGCATAAATACTTTAAATACTCTGCCCAATTTATTAAAGTCGTTAATATATGCATAGGACAAAGTTGAAGCTAAAGTATTATGAAGTTCATTTATATCAACGCCCTGAGCCAAAGCTTTTTCATAGTCAATATCTAATTGATACTGAGGAACATTAGCTTGGAATTGTGTATAAACTCTCTGTAAAGCAGGATCTTGGTTAGCTTTTGCAATAAAATCGTTCGTAAAAGCAGCGATATCTTGAACACTTGCATTTCCTGTTGAGATAAGCTGATATTCAAAACCGCCTGCCATACCCAAACCGTCTATTGCCGGTGGTGAAAGTGTAAATATTGATGCTTCGGTAATATCGGCTGTACGTTTATAAATCTCCATTAAAATTCCGTTGTGAGAAAGGTCTGTTTGTCTGCCCTGAACAGCTCTAAATATCCAATCAATAGGCCCGACTTTTCTTTCTCCCCATTCTTTTAACTGGATGATAATAGTTGCCTGGTTAGATGGCCCCATACCGCCAAAAGCAACAGTTCTGTCTTTATCAATACCTTCTATACTTTCTATTCTTTTAATAAATTTAACACATACATCCTGTGTTCTGTTTAATGATGCACCATCCGGAAGTGTTACAACTGATATAAGCATACCCTGGTCTTCATCAGGAATGAAGCCGGTAGGAATAACCTTGAATAAACCAAACATTAGAAGAACAATTGCAATGTATGTAATTATTGTCAGCTTTTTATCGTGAACGAATTTTTTGACTAAATCAATATAATAATTAGTTAATTTATCAAATTTTTCATTGAATATAGTTAAGACTACGCTTATATATGCATTTATCTTTTCCAGAAATTCAGGTATCGGTTTTGGATTTTTGTTTACCTTAAGAAGAATTGAACACATTGCAGGAGAAAGTGATAAAGCGCATACTGCAGAGAATGCTATTGATACAGCGATACAAACTGCAAATTGCTTATACATAGTCCCTGATAAACCGCTCATAAAGCACATTGGCACAAATACCGCCATAAGAACGGCAGCCATTGCAACAAGAGAACCACCTACTTCTTTCATTGTTATCTGAGTCGCTTCAATTGCTGATTTACCGTCTTCAATATGTCGTTTTACGTTTTCTATTACAACAATCGCATCATCTACTACAACCGCAACTGCAAGCACGAGAGCAAACAGTGTCAGCAGATTCATAGACATTCCTAATACTTTTAATGCAATAAATGTACCTACTAAAGATACAGGAATTGTTACACAAGGTATTAACGTTGCCTTAAAATCACCTAAGAATACAAATATAATTAAAATAACGATTAATGAAGTTAAAAGAATTGTAAATTCAACTTCGTCCATTGATTCAGTAATAAAAGTTGAGCTATCTAACATAACATCAAGCTTCAAAGAGTCCGGCATGGTTTCGGAAAGTTCATTTATAATTTTATGAACATTTTCACAAATTTCAACGGTATTAGCACCAGGTAACGGCATAACCTGAATTAAAGCAGCAGGTGTTGTATCAACTATACCGAACATAGAATATGACTTTGCGCCGAGTTCTACTCTTGATATCTCTTTTAGTCTCAGCTTTGAACCATCGGAATTAGAACGAATTACAATATTTCCAAATTCTTCAGGAGTCTGAAGTCTGCCTTTTGTAAGAAGTGAAAGCTTTAAACTTGGATTTGAGTTTGTAGGTAAATCACCTAATGAACCAGTTGCTATTTGAGCATTTTGGTTTCTTATTGCATTTTGGATTTCTCCGATTGTTACTTTATAACTTGCAAGTTTTGCAGGATCAAGCCAAATTCTCATAGAATAATCGTCTGCACCGAATACGTTAACGGAACCGACACCGTTAATTCTCTTTATGGCATCTTTAACATAAATATTAGCATAGTTCGTTAAATCTAACTGATTCCATGAACCGTTTTCAGATGCAAGATTCAAAATAATAGCACCAGCACCGCCGACTTTGTTTTCTGCCGTAACACCTTGCTGAACAACTTCCTGAGGGAGAAGTGACTGAACCTGCTGAAGTTTGTTTTGAACGTTCATCAGGTTGATATCATTATCAGTACCTGTTTTAAAATATATATTAAGAGAATAAGCATTGTCATAACTTGTTGAGGACATATAAATCATATCCTTAACACCGTTAAGCTGAGATTCAAGAAGCGAGGCAATCGAAGATTCAATAACCGCAGCGCTTGCACCGGGATAAGTCGCAGATACCGTAACCTGAGGCGGGGTAATATTAGGATACTTTTCCTGTTGCAAGCCAAACAGTGAAAGTAAACCTAAGATTACAATAATTACTGATATTACAACCGCAAATCTCGGTTTCTTAATGAAAAAATATAAATCGTCTTTGTTAATCGCCATTTTTAGTTCCTTTTTTTGTTGTCGGGTTAAAACCCGACCTATTATCTTTTTATTTTTGCCCTCGCCCCTTGTGGGAGAGGGTTAGGGTGAGGGGTTAATCTCACTTTTGTTCTTTTTCAAATCCCTCAATAATTTCTTTTGCTCTGTTTATCCATATTCCGGGATTGTCTGAATCTATTATCGCATATTCAGGTTTTTTACCTGCTGAAATTCTCAGTTCTCCACCATAAGACCTGTACAACTTCAAATTATAATCTCTGTTTTTAACAAGTTTTTCCAAACAAGGCTTTACCTGTTTAAAAACTTTTCTTTGTTTTGGTTTTAACCAGGAACAACCGATAACCCTTCCCTGAAAAATTTGGTTTGAAACAGAATCAACCTTCATCTATTTTTTGTCCTTTGATTCCGTATCATTAGGTGTATAAGGTACTGTTTTTACAGGCTGACCTGTTTTATAGATATCCTGAATACCTTTCATGATGACTACGTCATCATAATCAAGTCCTTTTTCTACAATCCAGTTATTTTCGTAGTTTTCATTTACTACAATATCTTTTTTAATTGTTTTTCCGTCTTTAACAACCCAAACGTAGTATCCTGTACCTACATCTGTTTTTGTAGCAGATTGTGGAATAAGCATAACTTTTTGAGGTACGTTAACTCTTATTTTTACGTTTACATAGTCGCCTGGAACCAATATTTCGTCGGGGTTTTCAAATATAGCCCTCATTGTTACCGTACCGGTATTTTCATCAACTTTGTTATCTACAAATTCTACTTTTCCTTCTTTTTCATAGGTTGAACCATCGGAAAGACCCAACAAAATTGATACGTTTGCATCTGTTGCAGCATCATCCGTTTTATTGTAATTATCTTTAAAGTATTTTTTAAGCTCAATAAAGTCGCCACTCTTCATCGGGAAAGTAACCTTCATTGGATTTGTAGTATAAATCTGCGCGATTACCCCGGTTGAAGGTGTAACATAGTTTCCGACAGAAACGATAGACTTACCAATTCTTCCATCCATTGGTGAAGTGATATTTGTATAACTCAAATTAAGATTTGCTCTATTCATATTTGAAACAGCACCGTCTAAAGATGCTCTGTCTTTGTTTCTTGCGGCGATTGCATTATCATAATATTCACGGCTGACCAAATCTTCTTTATAAAGCTGTTCAGCACGTTTAAGTGCAATTTCTGAATTTTTGTAAACGGCTGAGTTTTCGCTTACGGTAGCTCGTGCGCTTTTTGCTGCTAAAATATATTCATCAGGCTCAATTAGGAATAATTTCTGTCCTTTTTTTACTTTGTCACCTTCCTGAAAATATCTTTCCTGCAGCCAACCGCTTACACGAGCAATTATATCTACAGATTTTTGAGCTTCTATACGACCGGTCGTACTATATGTAGGATTAATCTCTTTTGCCATTGGCTTGGCAACTTCTACTGTCTTTGGCTGAGACATCATATAAGCTGTAATTGCACCTGTAATTGCGGTTTTTCCTTGGTTCCAAGCTATTGGTATAAGTATTACCGCTAAAATTCCTGCCATAACTTTAGTTTGTTTTGATTTCCAGTCTATTTTCATACTCTTTTCCTATTTAAATTGATAACAACACTATGCAATTGTACCATAAAATATACAAATTTTTGCATAAAAAAAGCTCTTTAAAAAAGAGCTTTTTAACAATTATTCACAACCTTTGTCTTCGTTGCATTTGCAATTATCACCGCAGTTGCATTTACATTTGCATTTAGGAGCTGTTTCTTCCAAAACTTTATCTGTTTTTTCAATTGTTTTTTCTGCAGAATTTTGCATTTTTTTACCCATTTTCTTCATGCCTTTTGCAGTTGAGTTAGAAACTTTGTTTGCACCTCTGATAGTTGCGGTTTTAACTTTTTCTGCTCCGCTTTTAATATGTGGAGTCGCTTTATCTGCAGCTTTTTTAGAGCCTTCTGCAATGGCTTTTCCTGCTTTTTTTGAACCTTCTTTTACGCTTTCAGCTGTTTTTTCAGCAGCTGCCTGTGACATTACTGAAACTGTTTCCCAGGTTGATTCTGCTGCTGTTTGTTCTTCTACTTCTGCAAAAGTTATATTTGAAGCTAATAAAAGACCGGCTGCAACAGCTGTTGTAATAGTTAAAAACTTTTTCATAATTTTTCTCCTGTTTTATGAATATACAAATTCTTCTTTTCCGTTTTCATCTAAAATTAAAGCACAAAGATGTGCATTTTTATATTTACCGCATCCTAAATCTATACCTATTTTATCATCAGCTATATATGGTTTGTCAAATTCCGTATGACCGAAAATTATTTTTTGTGGTAAATTGTGTTTTGAATATATAAATTTATCTCTTATATACACCATATCAACTTCATTCTGTGCTTCCAGCGTATAATTCGGGTTTATTCCGGCATGGATAAAAAGGTACCTGTCTGTAAGATAATAGAATTTTAAATTTTTATAAAAATTACCATGAATTTTCAAAATATTTTCAAATCCGCCATAACTTTTTGATGTCGCAGGACCGCCATAATTATCAAAAAGAAATTTATAGTACTCATCTGTTTTTGAATGCAGCATTGCGTATTCATGAGAGCCAATGAGGTAAATACATTTATTTGTTTCTGACTGCTTAATTACTCTGTCAACGACTTCTCTTGATTTACCTCCGCGGTCAATATAATCTCCCATAAATACAAAAATATCATCCGGATGTGTATCAATTTTGGATAAAACACTTTCCAGTTTTTCCAGCTCTCCGTGTATATCTGTTACTGCAATATATCTTGGCATAACAAAATTATATCACAGGGGGGTAAATATATTTAGGGGTAAAATATATTTAGGGGTAAATATATTTAGTTGGTAAATATATTTGAATATGTTGCACGAGGTTTAAAAATTTGATATCATGAGAATAGATAAAAATTAGTTATTATGCGTATTCAGTCGGTCACGAGTTTATATAAACCATACACATTATATAGGAGCAAGCCATCTGTGTCCAAACCTTCACATCCGCATAAACCTCGAATAACTGAAGAAAATTACCTCTACTATTATTACGATATTCCATTTCAGGGTTCAACATCAGCAGGAAAACCATTGAGAAAACTAAAAGACATTACTTGTCCGTATCGTGGTATAAAAATTATTCCCGGAACTGCGCTCAGGGGGTTTGAAAAAAATCTTGCGAAATGCAGGTCTTCAGAAGAGATAGTTGCACTGTTAAGTCAATATTATGAGAATTTGCTACCGACAGAAAAATCAATGTATGCAATTTTTAAAGATTTTTCGATGCTGAATCCTGATGATAATATTCAAAACTGTCTGCAGATGCTTTATACAAATTGTCTGATGAAACTTAAACTTGAAGAGTTTTATGTGCTTGATGAAGTAGACCTTATGTCAAGAAAATTATCTCCGAGTACGGCATTAAAATTAAGACATAAAACGACAAGATGCAGACAAATAATTCTTGATAACAAATTGCAGGATTCTTTTAAGCGAAAAACTTTTTTACATTCACTTGAAGAGATTATCCCAAATGAGAATGAGCGTGAAATCTTTAACGATATTAAAAACAAAGCTCTGTTCCTTCCCACTTCAGGCAGCAGTAAAAATGCTTTTGTTGTAAAGTATTCCCGCAGAGAACAGGAAGAGGCTGCAAGACGCTTGTTTATAGGCTCAACCGGTTCAATAGAACATGTCACTCCTGAATCTTTAGGCGGAATAAATACTATCGGCAATTTTCTACTGACATCTGCCGACGGAAACAGGTACAGGGAAAATATGCCTTTAACCGAATATATAAAACGTCATCCTAAAATCCCTTTTTATATGCAGACATATATTGACGATGTAATTAGAAATATTCATGAAGGCGGTCTGCAAGGTAACGAAACTTATCCATATAAAATAAAGAAAAAACTTATGGACGAATCAAACGGCAGAATTATGATAAGCCTCGGAAGATACAAATATACGGAAGAAGAAGCGGCAGAAGCCGTAAAAGAGTATGAATCCCGCTGGAATGTATACAAGCAAATGAAGTAATTTATATATCAACTTCGGCGATATCATTAAAGAAGGTTTTAAAAGTTTTTATGCTTACTTTAATCTCTTTAGATGTATCGTGCGGATTTATTAAATATACATATTTACTGTCGGCTCTTGATACCGCATAACTATGAAGGGAGAACAGTTTTGTATTATTGCTGTCTGGTTCTTTTAGTATTAAATCCTTTTTACCGTGAGATGATACACAAACTATATGATTTTTATCATTAAATCTGTCAATGTGTTCCTGCCGAATTTCATATCTGTCACCGTTCAGCCATTTATCCATTATAGAGTCTTTGTCATAGAAATGATCCCAGTTGCCTTTTCCTAACAGGATTTTATATGCAATTTGTTCATTATTACCATTTATATCTATTCTTGTTACTCCATATTCAGACTCTATTCCTCTTTCCTCTGCAATATATTTGTCCACAGCCATTTCAATCGCTCTGACATCCAAATCTCCTGTGCTTAACTGAGTGTTACCTGAAATTTCTGTTTGTGTAAATGTATATGATTTATTAACTCCTTTTAGAGTAACGGTTACATTCCCGTTAGATTCAATTTTAATAGAATCATTTAAAATTTTTAAACCTTTCGGACTCATAGAAATAGCTTTAATTGAAGCAAGTAACCAGCAATCACCTGAAGCACCCTGAGAAAAGTCCTTATCTATTTTGCCGTTAGGTGCTATATTTTTCGACTGGTCAGCATTGTTCAATCTCTTCACCAACTTTCGAACAATAGCATCTAAGCGTTTTGCATCTGCTGTTGTCCATGTATTTCGTTGATAATCAAGCTCTGCATTAAATTCTTTTACAATATCTTCAATATAGACTCCATTGTTTGAGTATCGCTTAACAAGCATATCTATAATATGTTTGCAATATTTTGCTCTGTCGCTGTATTTAAGTCCTATTTCTCCCATAATGCCGGAAAATATTGACTCTTCTCCGTCAGTTTTATCTTCATAGGCTTTTATAACTCCCCATACATTATCTTCTGTGACTGCTTGTATATGTTTATCTATATTTTTTCCTGTTGTTGGAAAACCTATGCTGCTTTTTGCGTATATGTCATTATATATTTCTAATGCAACATTTATCCTCTTTTTTGCAATTCCCCAGCCGTCTTTTTTTATATCTGCAATTTGTTTCAGGTCTT
>CACWIL010000026.1 GCA_902760905.1 uncultured bacterium | reverse complement strand
TTCGTAACAGTTTCTTGTCGCATCAGGAATACAGAAATTGGTCTGTTTTAATGGAAGCTGAGCTTGCGGTTCTTAAAGATATTGGTTATACAGGTGTTGAGCCAAGAAAATATTTCGGGAAATCATACTATTTGAATAATATAACCGACACTTTTAACACCGGCTTCGGAGAATGGAACGGAACAGGTTACAGCGGATACAGTACTGTTGCGGATGGTATTGGTTTACACATATATGGTGATAACAACATAATTGACCAACAATGTAATATTTTGTCTAACGGAAAGAATTCAATCGGTGCAAGGATAGAAGGTGTTCATAACACATACAGTCTAACAAACAGTCAGATTGATGTTCAGGGAAACGGTTCTATAGGTATTGCATCAACCTGGGGTAAAAATCATAATATATCCATTGGCAGCGGTTCAACAGTAAAAGCGTTGGGTGAAGGCGGCATCGGAGCATCTTTTGATTTCGGCAAAAATGAAATGGGAATTTATGGTGAAGATGAAGGCTCTTATTCATATTTCCAAAAACAAAATATCACTCCTGATGTAGAAGTACAAGGAGCTTTGGCAGATAAGTTTACGGTTGAAGGAACGCTTGCCGGGAAAAAAGCAGCGATTTATATTTCTGAAAATGCTCATGTTGCCGATATAGATGTAAAAAATGGTGCTATTATTAACGGCAGCATCATTTCTAAGTGGAATTCCGTTAAATCCGGTTTAAATATGCTTGTTCAAATTCAGGACACATCCGGGAATTGGAAGCCCGTAAACAAAGAGGACATGTCGCAAATCTATTTTACAAACATTAATTTTTCGGGAAATACTACATTAAACGGTGACATAGACGGTTCAAACGACATTTTTAATACCCTTAAATTGAACACAGATGCTACAAGTAATCTCTCATACAATGGTAATGAACTGAGTGTATACTCAATTAATAACAACGGTAATATAACTTTTAATAACGCAGAGAATAATCCTCTGAAATTATATATTCAAAGCGGCTCCGTAAGCGGAAACGGTACTTTAAACTTTAAAGACGGTATAAATTTGAGTACAATAGGTTATATTCAAAATACCGTTGATATCAATGATTCATTTTTATCTTTATCAGACGGTTCAAAAAACAGAATAGACATAAACAAGCTAAACACAGATAACGCCGGTTTATACATAGATTATGGTGACAAATTAGTTTTACAAAACAAATCAGATTACAATGATCCTCTTGATCCGGCTTCGGGAAGAAGAGATAATGTAACATTAAAACAAATAGCAGTGAGTTCCTCAGATGCTGATTCTCTTGACTCAACCGAGAAAATAAAACTGTTTGAAGAAAAAGATATGACAACACCGGTTGCAATTTCGCAAAACAAATATACATTTTCTCAGGACCCAACGGATAAAAGTTATTTAAAAATTACAAAGACGGAAGGTAATTATGAACTTGCTGATGCGATTGCAGATTCTACAACCGCAAACTATATTGCAGACGAAGATGTTGAGATAACAAAAGACCTTGGCACAGTTCAGGGTGATAAATTTGAAATATCAGGAGATGATGTTGATGTAAGCGGACATGGCGGGCTTATTGTTGACGGTTCAACTAACAAAACCACCGTATTAAAAACAAATATTTACGGAGCATCAGACAGTAACATAACATTACAAAATAGTGCTGACATGCTGGTTACGTCAAAAGATGAAGATATTACTATCGGCAAAAATGGTGAAGTCGCTTTAACGATAGACAATTCTTCATTTAATGCGGAACTCGGGAAAAATAACCTTACCTTTGGCGGAGAGATTAAAGGTTTAAATACTACTACAAAAAACCAAATAGCTTTGGCAGGAAATACTGTTAACCTTCAAAAAGCAGATAATGTTTTAATCTCAACCCAGGCTCAAACAACAAATATTAATAATTCTCTGACAAATTCTATCCTGCAAATTACAGGCGGAACAACAAATATTGCAAACGACTCATACCTGGGAGCAAACAGTTCTAATAAACTTATTGCTGACGGCGGAGTATTAAACCTTGCTAACAATCAGACAAATACCGTTAATCTTGCTCAAATGATTATGAACTCTGATTTAAATATAGCTCTTGATATGGATTTAAACAGACTTTCTGCAGATACATTTGCGTTCGCTAATACAAGTGATTTAGTAACAAACGGTCACATTCTAAATATTCAAAATGTTAATTTATCAACCCCAAAAACAGCTCTTACAAACGAAAGTTATACAATATCTTTAATTTCACCTGAACTTAATAACACAAACCTGTTAGGCTCGGTAAATTACGAAGCAGCACAAAGTATGATGACTCCTATTTTTCAGTATGAGCTTGGATATAGTGAACTAAACGGTCAGGGAGGCTTATCATTAAAAAGAGGCGCAGATTCAGATTATACAAGTTATAACCCATCAGTTTTTGCCGGACCTGTTGCTGCTCAGATGGGAGGATATTTAACCCAATTAAACAGCTATGACGAAGCATTCAGAAATATGGATATGTACATGCTTATGCCCCGCAAAGAAAGAGAAGCAATGAAGCTGAGAAATAAAATTGCATCTCTTGAAAACCCAAAATATGATGATACAAAATCACTTTATGAATATAATGCAGGATGGTTCAGACCTTATGCAACCTTTGAAAAAGTCGGTTTAAAGAATGGTCCGAGAGTTGAAAATACCGCTTATGGTTCATTCTTTGGCGGAGATTCTTCATTAAAGGATTTAGGTCACGGCTGGGAAGGTATGTGGGGTGCATACATAGGATATAACGGTTCACACCAGAACTACGACAGGACATCTGTTTACCAAAACGGAGGAACGATTGGTTTAACAGGTATAGCATACAAAAATAACTTCTTTACAGGTTTAACAGTAAATACAGGTGCTAATGCCGGTGAAGCAAGCACAATGTACGGAAATGAAGAGTTTGCAATGTTAATGGCAGGTATTGCATCAAAAACCGGTTACAACTGGGAATTGGCTAACGGTAAATTCATTATTCAGCCAAGCTGGTTAATGTCGTATTCATTTGTAAACACATTTGATTATACAAACGCTGCAGGCGTAAGAATAGATTCAGACCCGCTTCACGCTATTCAGTTACAGCCTGAACTCAAGTTTATCGGGAACTTGAAAAACGGCTGGCAGCCATACGCAAGTGTTGCAATGGTATGGAACATCATGGATAATACAAAATTCAAGGCAAACGACGTTTCATTACCGGAACTGTCCGTTCAGCCTTATGTTAAATACGGCGTTGGTTTGAGAAAAACCTGGGGTGAAAGATTTACAGGCTTCTTCCAGACATACTTAACTAACGGCGGAAGAAATGGTGTAGGATTGCAGGCAGGATTCCGTTGGGCGATTGGTAAATAAGACCAAAATAAAGTCAGCAATACCGCTAAGTCAAAGATAAAATAAACAAAATCCTTACGGAGTTGAGAAACTGTTTTATTACTTTGCGCAAAAGAAGTACTGTTACATTGCTCCGATTCCGCGAAGTATTCCAATCATGCCTTCCGCTGCAATATCGTTTGTAACTTTACCGTCTTTATTAAAATAATAAAAATTCATTACACAAACGGAGATTTTTCTGCCGGTCGGTTTTATTCCCATAAACTCACCATCATGAGTACCAGTCATATCCCATTTGACTGCAACTTTATCCTCATCAGCAACCATATCTGTCAGATGCCATTTAACATCAGAAAAGCCGCTTCTCATCCAATGTACAACTGATAAATATCCTTTTCCTCCAAACAAAGGCTCAGGACTTGCCGGTGTGTAAAACGGTGCATCTGATGACACAAGTTCTTCTGCAAGTTTTTCATCAGCAGTATTTATCATTGTTTCAAACTTTTTTATCAGTTTTTTGTTGCGTTCTGTATTGTTCATTCATTTTTTCCTTAAAATATTATATAATCGTATCAGTAATTATATATTATCATAAAGCAAATGATGTAATATTACTATAATTATATGCTCTAATACTAAAGAAAAGGATTTAAAATATGTTTGAAAGGAAGATAAAAAAAGATTTTTTAAAACTGGCTCAGATTGTTTATGGCGGTGAGTTTTACAATCAGCTTGAAAACTATAAAATAAAAGATATTAAATGCTCAAAATTCCCCAAATATGTTGACAGTTTATTAAGCAAACAGGGAATTGATAAATTTTATGCCTACAAAAATGAAGAAACAGGATTTGTCGGAAATGTTTTTGATAACGGCAAATATTTGGTTATAGCGTACAGAGGAACAGAAAGACTCGGTCTGGGCGAAAATATTTCAGACCTTGGTGCATTTATAAAAGATGTTTTTGTAGATATTAACCTGATGACACAAAATTTTGACTTACAGTTCAAGGATGCTTGGGACTTTTATAAAGAAGTAAAAAAAGAAAATCCAAAAAGAAAAATTATTATTGTCGGTCAGTCTTTAGGTGGTGCATTAGCTCAAATTGTAGCAGCAAAAGAATTTACGGTTAACCGTATTAAAGTTGAAACTTATACGTTTAATGCTCCCGGGTGTTCTCATTTGCTGGAGATATATGACTGCAGTCAAAAACCGGATTACTCGTTTATTACAAACTATTCTGTAATGAATGACTGGTGCGGAATGTTTGGTGAACATATAGGAAAACGATATTTGCTCAAACCTATTGAAATAGGAGCAATCAGAGAAGATGCACCGGTTGAGGAAATAATTAACAATGTTTTGCTTACTACTCATGAAGGGATTTTTAATTATACAGAGCAAACAATGGGAAAAGTTATCAGAAAGCCTTCAAACTTTAACCAAAAAGAAGGCTTATCACTCTGGTATTTTTCTAAAAACAATCCGCTGAGCAAATATCCGAGTTTTGCTGACTTCATAAATACTAATTTCCCGCAGTTTAATATGATTCAGAGTGATATTCAGGACAACTCATTTTTGCAGAAAGCACAACAGTTTTTGACAAATAATATTCCGGAAGAAGTTCAAAACTCACCTGTTGCCGTTGCAATTAAAAATGCAACAGACAGTTTTGTCGAAGCCTCAAACGAGCAAATGGCAAAATTTGCGGAAAGCATTAATAAAAATGCAATTTCATGTGCAATAGATGTTCTGAATTTTGCTTTTTCTGAACTATCAGCTGATAGTTTTGAAAAAGCAAAAAATATTTTAAAACGTGAATACAAAATGAATATTTAATGTTTTGACACTATTGAACAGAAGCGTTTATTTCTAAAAGGACTAAAAACATTATCAATCTCACCTATGTAATTACAGTTGAGTTGTAATTTGTTATTTAGTTCTTTTTGAATGTTAAACTCTTTTTCGCCCTGATTGATAATAAGAATTTTTCCCTCATCATTCAGAAGATTAAATGCGTGCTCAAGCATTTTTTCAGGCTTGAAGTATTTTAGAGGAAGCCCCCATTTTAAAAGAGGGTATTCGGTGATAAACGGCAGAATCCAAATTATATAATCATATTGCTTATTATGATTCATAAAATCATCCGCAATATAATTTGTGTTTTTAAAACCTTTAGTATAGAACTTTGCAATCTCATATCTTGTATATAAATTTGTACAAAGTCTGTACGCATCAAGTTCTATTCCGTTTAGAAGAAGCTCATAAGAATATTTCTTAAAAAATATATACTCGCTTCCTGCATAGCTCCAGTTTTTTGAACCGATATCCAGAACTGATAAGTCCTTTTTTTCAGGATTGATGTATTTATCAAAAAGAGCCAGATAATAAAGATTTGTAAGAAAATTTATATCACTGTAATTATATAAATGGCTTAAATCATATTTTTGTTTCAGGAGAGAATATAAAATTTTTTGCTCATCATTTCCAAAAACAGTATCTGTATTCACCTCTTTTTCTGTATAATTTTTGCGTGAAAAAGTAATATGATTTCTCAGAAAAAAATCCAGTTTGTTTTTTAAATCTGTATAAAAATATTTCATTGAGCTACTTTATCCCCTGATGTAACAGCCAGCATTTCATGATAACATTTTCAGGCAAAAATCTTGTTATTAGTGTGCAAAGTTTTACATGCAAACCGTAAATGGAGATGTCTTTATTGTTATAAGCATCTTTGAGAGCTTTCTTTGCAACCTTTTCAGGAGATGCCACACAAAAGAAACGCTTTATTCCTTTTTCTGCACCAATATCAGCTCTTTCATAAAGATTTGTTTTCATCCAGCCCGGGCAAACAGCAGTAACCTGAATTCCTTTTTCTTTCAGTTCGACATTTAACGCTCTTGAATAATTCTTTACAAAAGCCTTGGTTGCACTGTAAATATTCATATACGGAACAGGTTGAAACCCAGCAAGAGAAGCTATATTAAGAATATGCGAACCCTTTTCCATAAACGGAATACAGGTAAGTCCCAGAGCAACTACTCCGTTTATATTCAGGTTTATCATATTTAGTGATTCATCTATGCTTATATCGTCATAAGAACAAAATTTTGCATATCCTGCATTATTAATTAATATTTTTACATTCACATTTTGTGATTTTAAATACTCACCAAACATTTTTATTCTGTCCGGGAATGACAAATCAATAATGTACGGCTTAATCTTGTCACCATACTCACTTTTCAGAGCTTCAAGTTTTTCTTCATTTCTTGAGAGAACAAAAATTTCATCCAGTTCTTTATCAGATACCAGAAGTTTTACGAACTCTTTTCCAAATCCGCTGCTTGCTCCCGTTACTATTGCTATATTCCTCTTATCCATACGCCGATTATATCATAATTTTATGTAAACATTTGTAATCATTATTTTGTAAAAACGCAAAATATTGTATAATAAATATTACTGTGTGATTTTTTAGGAGATGTGTGATGGTATTAGAGTGTTCTGAAGCAAAGAACCGTAATTTTTGTATTTCTGCAGATAATAAATTTTCAGAAGTATCTTTGCAAACGTACGAACAATATATAAATCTGCTTAATGACAGAGAATATTCGGCAGCTCTTATTAACAGAGAGGGGACAATTACATCACCTGATGTTCAGGGAGTTTTCGTTAAAAAGAAAAACGGAAAACTTGGAATAATGCTCGGGCAGGAATTTAATCCTATTGTATTCAGAGGACAGTGTAATGATTACCCGTTTATGCCATCATCAAAAAGGTATGAACTTTTTGACGGAAACGAAAGAGTACGTCACAGCGTAGAATGGATTAAGAAAAATGAGTTTATACAGCTTATAGCTAAATCTCCTTACTACACAAGAACAAGTGAGTTTGAAGTTTTAAACTGCAAGTATGAATACGATATGGAAGCAATAGCAAAGCAGTATAACCTGGTTTCTGAAAATATAGATGTTACAAAGAATCTTATGGTTGCATACTTTTTTGCCTACACTTATGTTGATGAAAAGACAGGCGAACGCCGCCCGCTTGAAGGGTTTGAATATAATACACCAATGTTATACATAGGAAGTATCAGAGAGTTGTTTTACAGAGCTAACGAAACTGTTGAGAATTTAAGTTTTCAGGCTATTACGTCAGCAAAAGCGCAGCAAACTTTGTCTTTAAGAATAGGAAATAATTATGATTATGTAAAATCATTGTTCATTAAAACTGAACTTCCCAAGAATACTGAAATAGCAAAAAATGTTTATGAACAGTTTGAAGGAGGACGCAGGCTTCTTCCGCGGGATTATGCATCAAAGTATGCAAAGTATATTACGGACAGCAAAACTATTAATGACAATCTCGTATCTGTTTATTGTAAGCTTACGGAAACAGATGAAATTTGGCTCAGGGGCGAATACAAAAAACTCGGCTTTGAACTTACAGATAAACAGTATAATATATCAGATGAAGCTTATACCTTTATAAACAAAGAAATTGATGATTATATAATACCTTATCTGGATAATAAATTTATATTCAGAGGAATTAAGTAGCCCCATTTGTCCAAAATTTGTTGAAATATTTATGCCGTTATATTAGTATTATAAGCATATTGATATAAGGAGTGTGAAATGCCGTTTGAGTTTGAAAGACAGGATATTAAAGATGTTATTTTAATTAGGCCGAAGGTTTTTGGTGACAGCCGTGGTTTTTTCTTAGAGTCATATAAAAAATCCGATTTTGTTGCAGCCGGTATAAAAGAAGAATTTAATCAGGATAATCACTCAAAATCAACAAAAGGCGTATTAAGAGGTTTACATTATCAGGCAGCACCATACGGACAGGCAAAAATTGTCAGATGCGCAAGAGGTCGTATTTATGATGTTGCGGTAGATATAAGACCAAACTCACCTACTTTTGGAAAATTTGTAAAAGTAGAATTGTCAGAAGAAAACAAACAAATGCTTTATATTCCTGTCGGATTTGCTCACGGATTTATTGTTCTTTCTGATGAAGCAGAACTTTTATATAAAGCAAGCGGCGAATATAATCCTGAGGCAGACCGGGGTGTCCTGTGGTCTGATCCTGATATTAACATTGACTGGAACATTGATTTTGAGCCTTTACTTTCAGAAAAGGACAAAGTTCAGCCATTATTAAAAGATATAAACAAAGATGAGGTAATATAATATGACAAAAGTATTAGTAACCGGTGGTGCAGGTTTTATCGGAAGCTGTTTTGTAAGACATTATTTAAAAAAGCATCCAAATGACAAAATAATTAACCTTGATGCATTAACATACTGCGGAAATCTTGAAAATTTAAAAGATATAGAAAATAATCCGAATTATATGTTTGTACACGGAAATATCTGTGACAGAAATCTTGTCAGAGATATTATATCTGATTGCGACTGCGTTGTTAACTTTGCAGCGGAATCTCACGTTGATAACTCAATTTCTAATCCTGAAATATTTATTGAAACAAATGTAAAAGGTACGTTAAATCTTTTGCAGGCAAGTAAAGAACTCGGAGTTGAAAGATATCTTCAGGTTTCAACAGATGAAGTATACGGAACATTGGGTAAAGACGGATACTTCTATGAAACAACTCCGCTTGCTCCAAACAGTCCTTATTCAGCAAGTAAAGCCAGTGCTGATATGCTTACAAGAGCATATTACGAAACATATAAATTACCTGTTCTGAATACAAGATGTTCAAATAACTATGGTCCTTATCAATATCCGGAAAAACTTATACCATTCTTTATTTCTAAACTGTTAAGAGGAGAAAAAGTTCCGGTTTATGGAGACGGTTTGAATGTAAGAGACTGGTTATACGTTTATGATCACTGTGAAGCTGTTGATACTGTTTTACACAACGGTAAAATCGGTGAAGTTTATAACATAGGCGGTCATAACGAAAAAACAAATATTGAGATTACAAAACTTATTCTTAGTGCAATGGGCAAAGATGAGTCTTCAATAGAGTACGTAAAAGACCGTTTGGGACACGACAGAAGATATGCTATTGCTAATGACAAAATCACGGCAGAACTTGGCTGGGAACCGTCTATTACATTTGAAGAAGGCATTAAGATTACTATTGACTGGTACCTGAATAATCAGGAGTGGATTCAAAATATTGAAAACAGAAAGGTAAGTCTGGTATGACAAAAATTCTCGTAACAGGTGCAAACGGAATGCTTGGGCAGGACTTGTGCCCTATATTGGAAGACGAAGGTTTTGACGTTATTGAAACTGACGTTGATACACTTGATATTACTAACTCCGATATGGTGAAAGAGGTTTTGTCAGAAAAAAAACCTTCTATAGTTATTCACTGTGCAGCATACACAAATGTTGATAAAGCGGAAGAAGATTTAGAAACTGCAACAAAGATTAATGTAACCGGTACGGAAAACATTGCCCGTGTTTGCGGGGAAAATGATATTACTCTTGTGTACATATCAACAGATTACGTTTTTGACGGAAAAAAGGGAGATAAATATACGCCTGCTGATACACCAAATCCGATTAATAACTACGGTTTAACTAAATTTCAGGGTGAAGAAGCCGTAAGAAAACATTGTAAAAAGCATTATATTACAAGAACTTCGTGGCTGTATGGTATTCACGGAAAAAACTTTGTTGAAACAATGCTTTCACTTGCTGATAAACCGGAACTCAAGGTTGTTGATGATCAAAAAGGCTGTCCTACCTGGACTGTTGAACTTGCAAACGGAATTGTTGAACTTCTGGAAGATGATGCAGAATACGGAACATATCACGTTTGTGGTTCAGGCGTAACTTCATGGTACGGTTTTGCAAAAAAGATTTTTGAGCAGAGCAGTTTGGATGTTAACCTAAAACCCTGTACAACGGATGAGTTTCCACGTCCTGCAAAACGTCCGGTATACAGTGCAATGGATAATGGTGGACTTTGCAGAGACTGGGAAATTGCGCTAAAGAATTATATGGCACTAAGACCGGAAGGAGTAACAGTATAATGAAAGGTATTATTTTGGCAGGCGGAGCCGGAACAAGATTGTATCCAAGCACAATGACAGTTTGTAAACAGCTTTTACCTGTCTATGATAAACCGATGATTTATCACCCGCTCTCTGTTCTTATGCTTGCAGGGATTAAGGATATTCTTATTATATCTACTCCGGAGGCAATACCGAGCTTTAAAGATTTATTAAAAGACGGCTCTCAATTCGGTATAAATTTATCATACAAAGTACAGCCTTCACCTGACGGACTTGCTCAGGCATTTGTTCTTGGTGAAGAGTTTATAGGCAGCGATTCAGCAGCATTAATACTTGGAGATAACATATTCTATGGTCCCGGTTTTTCAGGAATGATGCATAATGCGATATCAAATATTGAGCAAAACGGGGGTGCTTCTGTTTTTGCGTATTATGTTAAAGACCCTGAAAGATTTGGTGTTGTTGAATTTGATAAAGACAATAAAGCTATATCCATAGAAGAAAAACCGAAAGAGCCAAAGTCAAATTATGCTGTTACAGGTTTGTATTTTTATGACAACAAAGTTGTTCAATACGCTAAAAATCTTAAACCATCAGCAAGAGGTGAGTATGAGATTACGGATTTGAATAAAATATATCTTGAAAAAGGCAACCTGAATGTAAACACTTTAGGCAGAGGTTTTGCCTGGCTTGATACAGGAACTCACCGTTCACTTTTACAGGCAAGCTCTTATATCCAGACTATCGAAGACAATCAGGGTATTAAAATTGCCTGCCTGGAAGAAGTCGCTCTCAGAATGGGATTTATTTCAAAAGAAAAACTGTATGAATCTGTAAAAGATTACAAAAACAACGAATACTATACATACGTAAAAAGCGTTATATCAAGTTTTAAATAATTTTATTTTGTTGTAAAATTAGCGTATGACGATTTGTGTATTTCCCGGAACATTTAATCCTATTCACTTAGCACATCTTAAGATGGCTCAGTTTGTTTTGGAGAATTTCGGTTTTGAAAAAGTTATTTTTATACCGTCTTATATCCCGCCTCATAAACAGGTTGATTCAAGCCTTGCCAAGCACAGATATAATATGGTTAAGCTTGCAATTAAAAATAACTCACGTTTTGAAATATCAGACATTGAATATAAATCTGAAGGCAAGTCTTATACTCTTATAACAGTAAAAAAAATAAAAGAGCTTTATAATATTGATAGCAGGCTGAATTTTATAATAGGAACAGATGCGTTCAAAAATATTAAGACCTGGTACAAGTCAGAAGAACTTAAAGATTTGGTGCACTTTCTTGTTTTTCCGAGAAATGATGATATCATTAACTCCTCTGATTTTGAAGGGTATGATTATGAGCTTGTAAATTGTGAAAAGCTTAATATATCATCAACTGATATACGGGAAAATCACAAAACAGAAACAACAAAGGAAGTAAATGAATACATATTTGAAAGCAAATTATACGATTGAATACATAAAAAATTGGCTGAGAGCAAATTTAAATGACGAGAGATATGAACATTCTCTCGGGACGGCAGATTGCGCAAAGTTTCTTGCTGAAAAATACGGTTTAGACGAAGAAAAAGCATATTTTACAGGGCTTATTCATGATTGTGCAAAATGTATGCCAAAAGATGAAACTCTAAAAATATTAGAAATTATACCTACGGAAGAAGGTGAGATAGAAAACCCCAAAACCCACCATGCGCCTGTCGGAGCTTATATAGCAAAAAAAGAATTTGGTATTAGTGATAAAGAAATATTATCAGCTATAAGATGGCATACCATTGGAAAGTTAAATATGTCATTGTTTGAAAAAATTATTTTTCTTGCGGACAAAATTGAAACAAGAACACGTCCCGCTGAATACAGAGAACCGATAACCGCTCTTCTGAACGAAGAGAACGGTTTGGATAAAGCATTATTACTCTGTTATGAAAATACGATAAAAAGCCTTGTTGACAGAAAATTAACTATTTGCACTGCAACTGTTGATATTTATAACGAGCTTTTGAATAAAACTAAAAAAGTTTAAGCTCTGTAAAAAATCTCTTTAGCTTTGTGTTTTAGCAGCAGATTATGTTCTTCAGCTTCTGCATATTTATTAAATACAAATGAAGACAATACAGCCACACCAACAGCGCTTGCTGTCTGAATTAGAAACTGTTTCATTCTGCTTTCCATATTTTTTGTAAAATGTGTAGCACCCAGAACTCCTGCAAAAATTGCTGTAAAGAAGGTTATATTTGAAAAAATATTTAGTGTCTTATCTTGCTTCCTCAACTCATCTGCAAATTTTCCGGCATTTTTTTGCGGAACTTTGTAAAACCTTTTATATCCGTTCTTTGAAGTTGAATCAACCTGAACATATCCGGAATCTAACGGTTTTGTTATTGCGGTAGTAATTGCCATACAAGACACTCCTTCTCCAACTATAAAACATGTAAAGAGTTCTTATTGCCTGAATTTTTAACTTCCTTTACAAAAATTTACGTTAAATCTTTTATATTTTAAATTATTCCTTCTGTTTTTGCTATAATTTGTTAAGGGGGGCAGTCATAATTTATCCCCTAAGGAGAAGATATGCTTGAACTATTGAAAAAAAGTGCTATGGAACAGTTTGAAGCACTTAAAAATAAAGAAGTTA
Source organism: uncultured bacterium (assembly GCA_902760905.1). GTDB lineage: Bacteria > Cyanobacteriota > Vampirovibrionia > Gastranaerophilales > Gastranaerophilaceae > CAG-196. The sequence goes on along the minus strand of CACWIL010000026.1, from coordinate 1,240 downwards.
GTGCCGTTGAACTTACCAAATCTTCTATTGAAAGGATTAAATCTATAGATGAGAAATTGGGTGCATTTAATTCTTTAACTGAAGATACAGCAATTGATACGGCAAAAAAAGTTGATGAAAAAATCGCAAAAGGTGAAGAACTTCCGCTTTTGGCAGGTGTTCCTCTTGCTTTAAAGGATAATATGAATCTTATCGGTTCAAAAACAACCGCATCAAGTAAAATTTTAGAAAATTTTGTTTCACCTTATAATGCGACTGTTACTCAAAAATTGCTTGATAATTTAGTTCCTATAGTTGGTAAAGCTAACTTAGATGAGTTTGCAATGGGTTCTTCTAATGAAAACTCAGCATTCAAGAAGGTACACAACCCCTGGAATCTTAACAAAGTTCCGGGTGGTTCATCAGGCGGTTCTGCAGCTTCTGTTGCATCTTGCGAATCAGCCCTTGCACTCGGTTCTGATACAGGCGGAAGTATAAGACTACCTGCAAGCTTCTGCGGTATTGTTGGTATGAAACCAACTTACGGCAAAGTATCAAGATACGGTTTGATTGCATTTGCATCATCTCTTGACCAAATCGGTCCTTTCTCAAGAACGGTTGAAGACGCAGCTGCTCTAATGGAAGTTATATCCGGTTATGACTACCACGACTCTACATCATTGAATCTTCCCGTTGAAAATTACAGAAAGTCTTTAAACAATGATATCAAAGGTTTAAAAGTCGGTGTAGTAAAAGAACTTATTGGTGAAGGTCTGGCAGAAGACGTATCAAAAGCTATTCAGAATGCTATTGCTACATACAAAGCTCAGGGCGCAGAAGTTGTTGAAATATCACTTCCTAACATCAAACACTCAATTGGTATTTATTATATTCTTGCAACTGCAGAATGCAGCTCAAACCTTGCAAGGTTTGACGGTGTAAGATACGGCCACAGAACTGGTGATGCAAAAAATCTTCTTGAGTTATACTGCAAATCACGTGCAGAAGGTTTTGGTCCGGAAGTTAAGAGAAGAATAATGCTTGGAACTTATGCTTTAAGCTCCGGTTATTATGATGCATATTACAAAAAAGCTCTTCAAATGAGAAGAGTTGTTCACGAGGACTTCCTGAAAGCATTTGAAAAAGTTGATGTACTTATTGCTCCGACTTGTCCGAATACAGCTTTTGACCTAGGCTCTAAAACAGAAGATCCGCTTGCAATGTACTTAACTGATATTGCAACAATCGGCGCGAACCTTTC
>CACWIL010000025.1 GCA_902760905.1 uncultured bacterium | reverse complement strand
ATTGCCAAGAAGCTTGGAATGGGTGAAAATCTTAACGATTCAGTAACCGAGACAACACCTATTATACAGAGCATAGTTGCTTCAACAAAAACGGCAAAAAGCCTTTCTTCTTATTGTTGGGGAGCCGTTGGTGTTGGCTTGGCGATTCAGGACTGCTGGGCAGATTTGTTTAAAGCATATTCTGACAGACCAAAATATATTTCAAAAGAAGGTGAAGGATTCTTCTCGAAAGCAGGCGGAAAACTTGCAAATACAGGTAAAAATATTTGGAATCTTTCAAAAACTTTCGGCAAAACATTTGGTAAAGCATGCAAAACATTCTGTTTAGGCGAAGAAGGTTCAAAAGGATTCCGTAAGCATGCAGGCAAATTTATGCTTCTTTCTACTTTGGCATTGACAATAGGTTCAACATACAACGTAATCCACAGAGCAAAACAAATGGGTAAACTGGCAAACAAAGATTTGATTGACAAAGAACAAGAAAGTACGGTGATATAAAATGGCTATAACTCCTGTACAACCGAATATTGAATACAACAGAACTTATAGGGATGCTCAAAAACCTATTAAGACAACTAATCTTGTTCACCCGCACAATGCAGAAGGACATTTGGTTCATGATTCTCTGCTTTCCATACCAAAATTCTGGATGAAAGATTTTGCTTACGATATGAAAGCTGTTAAAGACGGCTTCAGCGGAAAAGCAAAAGATCACCAAACAGGAAGATTAAATGATGTAGGTCTAAAACTTGGCGGTATCGGGATTGCAACATACTTAGCTTCTCAAACAGCAGATCCTAAAATGAGAGTTATGGAATATGTCGGCTTAGGTACATTCCTCGCTTGTATGTCATTATATCCGATGATAGCCATAAATGCTCCGTCAAGACTCATTCAGGGTTACGACATAGGAAAAGAATACATAGACGATCAGGGACGTAAAAAATCCGTATTCCAGGACGGCAACTATATTCCTTATGATTTATACAGAGGCGAATATGCAGGAGAAGACCTTGATGTTATAGGCGACAGAATGGGCATTCCGCGCGAAATCAAAAACCGCCACGAACTTATCAAAGAACAGATGAGAAAAATTGCAATCCAGAATAACACATTATGGATGTTAGGCGCAGGTTTTGCAACTCCTGTTATGACAGCTCTTATCTGCAGCGGACTTGAAAAAGCTATCTCTCCGGCGATGGAAGTTATCAGAAATAGAAAATATAACTCTAAGATAACTGACATTCTAAAAGATACAAAAGAAATGACACTCGATATTAATGATATTTCTAATAACAAATTAAGCAAACAGGCAGGAAATATACTCGAAGCGTACAAAGGTAAAGAACTTCCGAAAGAAGAGTTTGATAAACTTGTTAAACTGTTATCAAAATATACGGATGATAACATTGCAAACGGCATACGCGATGATCTTGATAAATTGCTGAAAAGTGAGAAAAAAGCATTTATTCTCAGCAACAATTTAGCTGACGATATAAACAAAGTTATAGAAGCATCATCTAACGGAAGAAAGAAAGCGACTTACCAAGAAATATTTAAACTTTCTCATAATGAAATTGCAACAGCGGTTGCAGAATCCGGTGCAACCTCAGATTATATGAATGCAGAACAGCTTGATAAATTTAAGACCGAACTGAAAAAGATTTATAAAGCGAAAATAGAAGCAAGTCCCGAAAAGAATAAAGACTTCCTTCGCATGCAGGAACACAACATAATTGATAACATCTCAAAATTTATTAAGAAAACTCCGTCATCATTTATTAGTGAAAAAAGTTTTACGGATATTGTAAATTTTGCAAAAGTTTTGGGAGAATTTAAAAATAACGATAGAATATTAGACAAATGCAAGTCAGTTAAGGTTGAACATTCACCTGAAACAATGCTTGCACGTTCATACAAAAAATTTGAAAATGTACTGTTCAGCGCTCTTGATATTAAATTCGGCGAACTTAAACAAATGAAAGAATCAGAAGCTTTCACAAAAGAAATTATTGAAAAGAAAATTCAGGCTCTTGTAAGCAATGAAGAAAAATATCAAAAAACAGTTAAAAAACTTGCAAAAGTAATGTCTGATACAGAAGTAAGACTCCACGGTCAGTCAGAAATAGAATCTCACATCAAGGACCTTATTTCTGCTTACGAAAATAACTACAATAATACAGCAAAAAGAATTAACAACATTGGCGAAGGGAAATTTGCAAATACTATAAACAAACTTATAAAAGACGATGTAAACAGCAGTCTTGAAAATACTGTTAAATCAAGACAAGATTTGTTTGATATAATCGACGGCATTAAAGAAGCCGGTAATACTAAAGATGGCGATTATGCAAATCAGGTTACCAGGAATGCAGAAAAAATGTCTAAAGGCGTAGGTTCATCAAAAACAATTACGATAAACCGTATTATTGACAGAATACAAGGTGTAGAAAACAGCCAGCGCAGAATGATTCACACTCTTGATATGTTTAAACGCAATATTCCTGAAGATGAGTATGGCAAACATTTAAACAAAGCTTTAAAAGATATATTATTAACAGCTACGTCAGCAGATCATACTTTAAAATTAAATACTGATAACAACCCAAAATACTATCAGGATTTAATGGCAGAAGGCTGGACAAAACCAATTCAGGACTCAACAAAAAAACCGATGGAGTCTGTTGGTGATATTGCAAGAGGTGATATATCAAAAAGGTTTGACAAATACCTCAAACGATTCAGTGATATTTTCGGACAAAGTGATACTGACTTTAAAAAGCCGGGACACAGATTTGGTGAAGCTATAAAAGGATTATATAGCGCAGATTCAAATACTCTTATACAGAAGTTTAACCTTGTTGCACAAAACCCTATTGATTTCTTTAAGAAAGCTGCAAAAACAAGATTTGAAAACCAAAAGTGGCTGAGAATAGCATCAGGAATAGGTGGTACTGTTATTGCAGCAACAGTCCTCGCACAATTCAGTTTCGGAAAAATTAAAAACCCTCACAATATAAAAAAGCAGGTGAACGATGACAATATTGGTTAACGGAATTAATTTTAACAGAATAAACAGCTTTCCGTCTTTCCGCGGTGAGTACCAAACATCGCCAGTAAATACAGAAGCAAAAGAGAACAAGGTTACAGAAAAGTACCTTGATAACCTTGCCATGATTAATACACCGGCTGTAAAAAAAGTTGACAATAAAAAAACAGAAAATGTTCCATATAAAAATGACCTCCGTTCTCTGATCAGAAATAACGAATCAGTTATGCTTGCAATTGTCCCAAGAATATTCAATGCAAAAGACCTTAACGGAGACGACAGAATTTCATTAAAGAGCGGCGAACAGGTCGGAACATTTCTTAATGCAATAGAAAGACTTGATGAAGTTCAAAAAGACGGATTTAACACTATCCATATACTTCCTATCCATCCGACAGGCAAAAAGAATGCAATGGGGACAGCAGGTTCTTTGTACTCACCTCTGAAATTTATTGAGGATAACGGAGATTTGGCAATTGACCCTATGTTAATTGACAAAAACGATCCAAGAACTCCAAACGAACAGTTTAAAGCTTTTATTGACGAATGCCACAAACGTAACATTAGAGTTATGCTGGATTTACCAAGCTGCGCATCCGTTGAACTTTTTGAAAATGAGCCTGAACTGATGGCATTTGGCAGAAATGGAGAAGATAAAACACCTCAGGGTTGGGAAGATATCAGAATGTTTGAACCCTGGGCTGATATTACACAAAGAACTTTAAATCCTGCTTTATACGAAATGCACAGACAGTATGTCGATGCTTGTATTGATTTAGGAATTGACGGAATAAGAGCCGACGTTGCGCGTGCAAAACCGACTGAATTCTGGGATAAATTAATTACATATTCTCACACAAAAGATCCTGAATTTGGCTGGCTTGCAGAAAGCTATACTTATGAATGTGCTTCGCCAATGATAAATATGCCATTTGACAGACCTGAAGATTTGTTAAATGCAGGTTTTGATGAATATTACGGACAATATCACATTTTCCACGACTGGAGAAGCGCAACAGAGTTTAATGACTATATCAAATTAAATCTTGATATGTCACACCGCTTACCTTCAGGAAAATCAGTAATCGGTTCATTCCTTACTCACGATGATGTATCATCTATGTTACACGGCGGAGAGAACTTCTGCAAATTAACAACTGTTCTTCAATCTACAATCCCGATGTGCAACCCTTATTATGTTGATGGTTTCCAAACAGGTGATTATTATGATTATAAATACAGAAATACCGAAGATCCTGAAACCCGCACTGACAGAAAAGAATCAAACGAACACAGATTTCATCTTGCAATATTTAACTTAGCAAGAAAACCTGGCGGCAACAGTCCTGATATTGAACGTGTAATTCGTGAATGCACAAAAATGCGAAACGAAAATCTTGATGTTTTGGCAAACCCTAAATCGAGTTTCATTGAGCTTGACAAAAGAGAAGATATGAACGATCAAATTATTACGTTTGCAAGACATAACAACGGCAAAACAATACTTGTTGTTGCAAACAAAAATCCAAACAGAAATGTAACAGGAATTATTGAGATTCCGGGATTAAAAAAAGAACAAAAATTGGAAAATTTAGCTCCTGAATATGGTGAAAAAAGCATATTTCAGGTAGAAAAAGACGAATTAAAAGTTAATCTAGCACCAGCTGATGCTTACGTTTTTGAAATTGATACACCCTATCTCGAATCAGACAGAAAAGGGCACGCATACAGGCAAGGGTAATTTTTTGAAATCTATTCAATATAGCACTTCGGTTCTTCGCCTTCAACACCGGAGTAAAGTTCGAGGAATTGTTTTGACGGGCTCATATTTATTTTTGTAATCAAAACCTCTTCTATCTGGAAGAAGCCGACTTCTGCAGACATTTCTATATCAATTCTTATAGGTTTCTTTTCTCCTCTGTGAATGCTGATTCTGTCAATTGCATTTGCAGAATATTTATGAATATCTCCGACTTTTGGAGTTGTATTAATTGCAAGAGGAATCTTTGCTCTTCCTTTTGTCATATCGCAGCCGTCTGCAATAAGAATTATACCGGCTTCAATAGAATGAATCCTTCTTGATGCCATATGTCCTATAATAGATTCAATTGCTACAGATTTAATAACAGTTCTTCTATGCAAATTTTCAGGGAAAATATGCATTGCAGCTCTTTCCAGAATAGGTTTTGCAAGTATTACAGACATCTGTTCATGCCCTTCACGTCCTATCATCATACCCAAATCATGCATAAGCCCGGCAAGAATAACTGCACACATACTGTCTTCAAAACAGCCAATTTCTTCTGCTTCCAGCGATGTCTGAATACCACTTTCATGCAATATGTTAAGCATTTTAATTGCATTTGCAGTCACCTGACGCATATGAACAGGACCGTGGTCATTGTAACCAAGACGTTTAATTGAAACATTATTTGCATAATCCTGCATTTCCTGCAATTCTGCATCGCTAAAAAGATAATTAACGAGCTCCAAACACTTGGGGTGATTTTGCAATCGTTTCAAAATTTTTGATTCTATTGAAACTTCTTTTACAGACTTCATCATAATATCATTTTAACATACAATTTAATTCTTTCAACAAAACAATAAAACCATAATTTCCAAACCGGAGGAAATGCTGAATTTTATGTAAAAAAATAAAATATTGCCTTATACTAAAAATATGGTATGATAATATTAGATTATTATAAAGAAAAATATTCATTTTTTCTGTTATTTTTAAATCAATTAATATAAATAAACGATTTAAATAAAAATAAGTCGGTATATATTAAAAGTAGGCATTAGTAAAAAAAGAGAGATTTATAGTTAGAAGTAATGAGTAAAAATAGTATTATGAAGGAAATAGATTCGGATTTGTTAACGCTTACAGCAGACGGATTTGAGATGAATTTTGCTCGAAAGAAAAAGAACAAGCGTATCGCTAAACGATATATTTTGCTTGTTGGCGCTTTGCTATTTGCATTAACAGGAATTTTGTTTAATGGCTTAAAGATTTCAAATATAGAAACGGGTGATGCCCTGTCTATAGCAGCCACTCCTATTGCAGCAACTGCATCAAAGAAAGACGTAATATCAATACCAACGGGTATAGTAAAAGCTAATCCGTTTGTTCCGTACAGAAAACTTGGAAACGAGGTACAAACAACGACAAAATTAATCAATGATGTGCCGAAGTTTGATTTAATCTCACCACCGGAAGAACTTGCGGTTGAATCAGAAGCTTCAAAGATTATGAGCACTACAGTTTCAGGAATTTTGTATGACAAATTCAGTCCCTCTGCTATTTTGAACATTGACGGTAGTGATTACTTAGTTAAAAAAGGCGATACTATAAGTAAATACAAAGTTGTATCAATTGAGAAAGACAGCGTAACCGTAAAAACCGGAAATAATACTTATAAAGCCGGAATAGGAGAGATATTAACCGATGGTTCGGTAAATTATAATGACGTTTCAAATTTAAATAAAAAGTTCGGAGGAGATAGACGATGAAATATAATCATATAAAAAGCATTTTATCAGCAGCGTTATTATTAGCGTTTACTGTACCTTCAGCTATGGCATATCCGTCAAGCAGTTACGGTTCTTCTTATGGAAGTCAGCCATCGCCGACATCTACTGTTCTGTCAGGAGACGTGAATTTAACAAAAAGTAATAATAAGATTACTTTAAGCTTACGTGATTCAGACGTTAAACAAGTGTTAAGAATGTTTGCAGATAAAGCGGGAATGAATATTGTATTCCATTCTTCAGTAAGCGGCAAAATAACACTTGACCTTGTTGATATGCCTATTAATGAAGCCTTTTCTTTAGTTCTCCAGGTAAGCGGATTAAATTATTATGAGAAGGACAATACTTTAGTTATTCTGTCAAAAAGTAACTCTGACAATGCAGCTTTTTCAAGACAGGAAATGATGGTATTTCCAATAAAATATGTAAGCGCAGCAAGTGTTGCACAATTTTTAAATAAAAATGTATTTGCAATGCAAAAAACAGGCATGTCAGGAGTTGAAGCAGCAACAGTCAATTCTGCAACAAATGAAGTTATAATTTTTGGTATGCCTTCTGATGAAGCAATTGTAAGAAAAGTAATAGATCAACTTGATAAAGAACCATTAAACAAGACCTTCACGCTTAGTCATACAACACCTAAAGAGATGGCAGATATGATTTGTAATATGTTATTGCCTGCACATGGTTCTTCTTCAACAAGTGGAAGTGAAAGAGGCGGCTCCGTAACACGTACTCCCGGTGTAAGTACCGGCGGTGCAGCACCGGCATCCTCATCTTCTTCGTCTTCTTCATCAGGTAAAGGTGGAGCAAGCAATGTTGTATTGGGAGAAGGTGTAGTCGCTTGTCAAACAACACAAAAATCAGCCGCAAATGCCAGTGGTAATATTGCATTCGAGGCTCAGAATGTTGCAATTGCATACTATCCTTCACGCGGAGCAATAATGATGCTTGGAGGTTCTGTTGCTCAACAAAATATGGTAGAAGAGTTTATAAGAGCAAATGATATAAAGCAAAGGCAAGCTTATGTTGAAATGTCAGTAGTAGAATTAAGCGAAGAAGGAAGCAAAGAGTTCCAAAACAACTGGAGTATCCACTCGAAGAATTGGAATGTGACATTTAGCAACGGAAGAACATCCGGCGGTAGAGAAGCTAGTCCGTTAGGACAATGGTACGACGTTACCAAGTATTCTTGGACTGACGGTAGATGGAGCACAGATGGTACAACTTATACACCACCAGCATTTTATGCTGTAACCGGTAAAGAACAAGGTATATACAATGGCGGAGCTTACATTTCCTGGACAATGAATTATCTTATTGAAAACAAAAAAGGCAGAGTTCTTGCAAATCCGAAGATTTTAATTACTAATGGACAATTGTCTACTATAGATTTAACAGAAGATTATGTTGAAAAAGTAACATCAGAATTCTTGTCATCTACTTCCAACGGTTCAGGGGCATCCGGTTCTGTACAGAAAACATATACAATAGGTGACGACAAAGGTATTAAAATATCATTGGTACCGTTTATATCTCCGGATGGATATGTAACAATGAATATTAAACCTGAGTATTCAACAGAAGCAGGAAAAGAATATTCAACCAATACAGATGGTTCAAAAGATGTTGCAGCAACCTTATTAAACAGAAGAAAATTAGATTTAAAAAATGTCAGGATTAAAGATGGTGAAACATTAGTAATTGGCGGTTTAATAAGAGAATCAGATATGAAAGTTGTTCAAAAGATTCCGGTTCTTGGTGATTTACCTATTGTTGGTGCAGCTTTTAGATCTTCCAGCACAGGAAAAGAAAAAACAGAACTTGTAATAATGATTACACCCAAGATTATTAATGATGGAGATGATACCGTAGCGGATAGATTGTAATGTCTAATCAACTGGAAAAATTAAAAAACAGTATAAAAAAAGAATATGTTAATCAATTCGAATCAAACCTGATGATTTCATCAGGTTTTATTCCAGTGGATAAAAGACAAAATAATTTTTATATAATTCTTAACAAGGACTATACTAATAACAAAAATTCAATATCATCAATTATTCAGGAAAAACTCGGAGATTTAATTCCGCAATTTATACCTATAGAACCAACCGATTTCAGTGATATATGTAAAAATATTGGAATAAATCAAGACTCAAATACAAATACAGAAATATCTGAAAAAAAAGAAACTTCTGATGCAGAAAACACAGAAAAAAAAGAGTTGTCTCCTGAAGACATGCTGGTAGGTATAGGCTGGTTAACAGAAGATCAACTTAATGAAGCAAAGCGTATAAGTGCTGATCGCAATATTCCACTGGACGGAGTATTTTATGAAAAACAAATCCTTTCGCCTGATAAAATTGCTTCTTACTTGCAAAAAAAATACGGAAATAAAGTTATATCAAAAGCTGATATAAAAGTAAACGAAAAAATACTAAAATTACTCCCGGATGATTTTATTGAAAAGAAAAAAGTCATTATATTATCATTGGAAGACGGCAACAAGCTGGGCGTTGCAATGCTTAATCCTAATGACAGAAATACAGTAAAAGAAATTTCTCTTTCAACCGGAAGAAGCGTAAATTTATACACATTGCCGTATCACGTTTATGAATCATATCTAAAAGAATATTACATAAAGAAAAAGTCTGAGCAAGCGGCAAAAGAAACAGAGCGTATTATTCAAAGCATTGAAGAAGAGACTGCAGAATATACAGATGAAGATCAATTATGGGCACAGATTGAAAAAGAGCTTCAGGATGCAAGCGGTAATGTTGCAAAGTTCGTATATAAAATAATAACAGACTCTATAGATGCAAAAGCATCAGATATTCATATTGAACCTCGTATCGGGTATTATGTTGTAAGAGTAAGACGTGACGGTATACTGAAAAAAGTACTTGAAATCCCTGGAAGTATTGAACAGGCTGTTATTACACGTTTTAAAGTTCTCGCAAGAATGAATATTGCAGAACACAGACGACCTCAAGACGGAACTTTTTCAATTAAATATAACGACAGAATGTATGACTTCCGTATAAACACGTTACCTGTATCAGGAAAAGAAAAGGTTGTAATTCGTATTCTGGCTCCGGCAGTAAGTTTAAAAGCAGCCGGAGAAAAGATGATTATTCAGGGTGCCTCCGATGAAGATATAAAAAAGATTCACGACATGGTACAAAGTCCTAACGGAATAATACTTACCTCCGGACCGACAGGTTCCGGTAAAACCACAACTCTTTATACAATATTAAAATCTTTAAACAAAGAAGATGTAAATATTACAACAATCGAAGACCCTGTTGAAATAAAACTTGAGGGTATAAATCAGTCACAAGTAAATACAAAAGCGGATATTACATTTGCATCATGTATGAGAGCAATTCTAAGACAAGACCCTGACATCATACTTGTTGGTGAAATCCGTGACTTTGAAACATTAGAAACCGCTATATCTGCAGCACTTACAGGTCACCTTGTATTAAGTACTGTTCACACAAATTCCGCAGCTGCCACTATTACCCGTTTAATTGAAATGGGTGCAAAAGACTATCTTGTATCATCTACTTTAACAGGCGTTATTGCCCAAAGACTTGTAAGAAGACTTTGTGACAATTGTAAAGAAGCATACTTCCCATCAGAAGAAGAAGCTAAACATATATCAAATAATCCGGAAGTACAAAAAGAACTAATGCAGACAAAGCTGTACAGAAAAAAAGGTTGTAAAGATTGCGGGTATTTAGGTTACACCGGTCGTATCGGTATATATGAAATAATGCCTATAACAAGAGAAATAAAGCGTCTGATTGCACAAGGTGCTCACGATATAGAGATTGAAGAAGCAGCTGTTGCAGCCGGAATGAAAACACTGAAGGTTTCATGTCTAAAGCATATTTTAGCCGGAGAAACAACTACCAGTGAATTTATAAGAGTATTAGGATACGCAAATGAATAAAATGAAGGATACAGAAAAAAATGCCAATATATAGTTATCAAGCTTTAAAAGCAGGGAAAGAGATTGTAAAAGGTGAAATTACTGCATCTAATCTTAAAGATGCCAGAGATGTCATAAGAAAAATGGGATTAGTACCGACACAAATCTCAGAATATGTTGATACAAAAACCAAAAAGGGGCAAACAGTATCATCTTTATCTCTTGCAGAAAAAATCGATTTTATATCAACACTGCAAATCCTGTTGTCATCAGGTATTCCTGCCGTTGAATCTTTGATGTTTATGGAACAGGAAGCTGCAAAAAGAAAAATACGAGATCTTTCCCGTATCCTGAAAACCCAAATTATGGCAGGTTCTACTTTTGCTGACACTTTGGCAAGATATCCCAGTGCATTTGGTTATATTTTTATCGGTTTGGTTAAAGCCGGTGAAGAAGCCGGTGAACTGGAAAAAACACTTGGACGTATTAAAGATTTGCTTACAAAACAACAAAACACTAAGAGCAAGGTTATCGGAACATTGATGTATCCGGTATTCGTAATTGTCCTCGCCTGTGTTATATCTCTTGTTATGCTTATGTTTGTATTCCCTGCTTTCAAAGAGATGTTTGAACAACAAGAAAAAGCATTACCTTTTATTACACAAATGATGATTAATGCCGGAGATTTCTTAAAAGCATACTGGTACACAATACCAATATTCATAATAGCTTTTGCTTCTATATGCTATTTTTCATATAACTGGAAACCTACGAGAGAATATATAGATAAAACAATGTTAAAAATACCTTTATTTAACAATTTGGTTATGTATGCGAATTACTCTAACTTTTTCTCGGTATTTAGCGTTTCCTATGATGCCGGTATTCCGATTGTAGACTGCTTACAGCTTGGAGTTATAACTCTTACTAACACAATTTTGAACCAGAAAATTTCTCATGCTATTACAAAAGTATCACAGGGCTTACAAGTCTCACAAGCATTTAAAGCAACTAAAGTTATGCCTAAAATGCTTTTATTCATGATAGCAACAGGTGAACAATCAGGTCGTTTGGGAGAAATGCTTGAAAAAGCAGTTAACTTCCTTGATAAAACACTTGATGGAATTATTGATACGGTAACAAAAATGATTGAACCAATAATGCTTCTTGTTATAGGTTCAATAGTTCTGGTAATGGCACTTGCTTTATACTTACCGTTATTCCAGTCTTATCAACAATAAAAAAGGATTAATATGAATGCAAAACAAAAATCAGCATTAGCTGACACGGTATGGAAAGAAAAAGTTTATATGGAGACCGCTGAGTTTAAAATCATCGGATATATATATATGCCCAAAATAGGTAATAAATCAAGACTCCTTACCGAAGTTCTGAACAGCAACAAACAGTTTATTGCAGTCAAAGAATGCCAGTTAGAATATAAACTTATTCATAACAAAGAAGTTGAATTTCACGACTTCTTGCAGGTAAACATTTCTACAATATTATTAATGAGACCTGTTTATGAAGATTAAAACATACGTTATTACCGGAGCCGCTTCCGGTATCGGAAAAGCTTTATTAATTAAACTTGCCGAAAGCAATATAATTTTTGCAGGTTTCAGAAATAAAGCGCAGGAAAATGATTTGCGGCAAATATCAGCGAATATTTATCCTTTTTATATTGATTACACAGTACCTGACACTATAAAAAAAGCAGGAGAATACATTTTATCAAAATGTACTAAAATTGATACTCTGATTAATATAGCAGGATGCGTTGTTGCAGGACCGGTTGAAGATTTAAACATTGATGAAATAAGGCGGCAATTTAATGTTAATGTTTTTGGACACATTGATTTAACCCAAAGACTTATGCCGGTTTTAGAAAACGGAAAAATCATAAACGTAAGTTCTATGGCAAGTTTTGGTATTTTCCCGTTTATTTCACCATACTGTGCATCAAAAAGATGTTTAGATATGTTTTTCAACTCACTTCTTATTGAAAATAAAAAAAACATAAAAGTTGTATCTGTTAAACCCGGAGTAATCGCAACACCTCTTTGGGGCAAATCAATAGATGAAAACTCCAAGTATTTTGACAATAACGGTGACTATTCAGCAGAAATGAAATATGTTATTGCAAATGCTCAAAAAAATGAAAAAACAGGGCTTCCTGCAGATAAGGTTGTAGAAGTTATATTGAAAGCAGACCATTCAGATAAACCCAAATTGTCTTATACTGTTGGGAAAGATGCTTTTATAGCAAGCCTTGTATCAAAACTTCCGCAGGAACTTATAAATAAGATTGTTAAGTTAGGAATTCAGCTAAAAGTTAACAAAAAATAACCTTATTTTTTAATTATCTGACTAAAATTTTTCTGAGAATAAATTCAATTTGTTGTGCAAACTATGTAATTTTTCTTTGATTATTTCAATATTGTGTTCAATATCCTCATGTGATATCTCTGCATCTTCATTTTCAGCAGCCGCTAAAAGTACGTTTACAACAATAAGCAACTTATATTATACTTATATTGTAATGCAGGTTACCTATTTTCAACTTTTAAAATGAAAATATATACTTATAATATGTATATTGTAAATTTATATAATGTTCGTTGGAAACAAAAATATACTCAAGAAGAAATAATGAAAGCTACCGGACTAAGTAAAAAAACCGTTAGTCAGTTGTTTAGCGGAAAATATTATAATTATACATTACAAACACTTGAAACTATTGCAAAATTTTTTGATTGCAGAATCCACGACATTTTAATTCAGATTGAAGATTCTCAAACATAGAGTATTTTATGTCCCACGATTGTATCGCATTTTGCTCCGGAATTAAAACCTAATTATTCGGGTGCGCATAGCTTTTTGTTTCACTTTAAAATGCTCGCGCATTTTAGCGTTCAACATCTGCTATTGCTCTTACGGGTTAGGCTCACTAACGTTCGCCGTCACCCTACCGAAAATTCGCAAAAAAAAGACCTTGTGTATAATACCAAGGCCTGTCCGTTTAAATAAGAAGAGAGAGCTTTATGTTTTTTCTAAAATTAGTCAATAAAAAATTTTGCTATTTAAAAGCAAATTTCTTTACAAATGTTTACATAATGAGGATGCGGAAAAAGTCTGAAATATGACAATTTTTCGACTTTTTCAAATCCGACCTTAGGTGTGTGAGATTTAAGCTAGGTGCGGGATAGCACGTAGCCTAAATCGAAATCGTTCCCCAGAGTTTGCAGAAAAAATTTTAATTTTTCCGCAAACTCTAATTGACAAAATCATTATATATCCTGAGGCGAAGTCAAAAATCCCTGTTTAAACGGTACTTCTTTATCTACAAAACCTGTCCGGACAATATTTCTTCCGAATTTTTGTTCCAGAATATCAAGGCTTTTACCCAGTTTTTCATTTTTTTCACGTTTTTCGTTATCAGAAAAAAGCAGCAACTGTTCTTCAGAAGAACGATTAAAATCCTCAAGCACCAATCCTACACTCCTGTACATAACCTGCGGATTATATAACTTTTGCAAAATTTCAAACGCAGTTTTTGATATATCAAACTCAAAATCAGCAGGTATATCCAGTTCTTTTTTTTCATAATATGTTTTAAAATCTTTTGTCTTTACAAAAACACCAATCACAGAACACTTGCAACCGACTTTTCGCAGTCTTTTGCAGCAGGAATGAACATGAATAGAAAGCTCATTTTTCAAAAATGTTAAGTCAGAGCTAAACTCAAGAAATGATTTTGAATCGCTGATAGATTTTGGAAGTTCCACCTCATCAGAAATCGGTGAAATCATTATACCCATTAGTTCTGCCTTCGTTACCAAACCATTTTTCCCAAACCGTTTCTGAATCCAGCTGTCATCTTTCTGAATATAATCATAAGCGGTTTTTATCCCATACCCTCTTAGTTTAACCCCAAGCCTTCTTCCTATTCCCCAAACTTCATCTATTTCTGTTCTTTTGAGTAAATTTATCCGTGTTTGCTTTCCTGCAAGCGCAACTCTTGAAGGTGAGTTTTTTGCCTTATCGGAAGCAAGTTTAGCCAGGGTTTTAGAAGTACTTACTCCTATCGTGACAGGAATACTTACCATCTCCCATACTCGTTTTTGAAGCTCTGTACCTAACTCATAATAATTTTTTTTATTCAGTTTTGTTAAACCTGTAAAATCAACAAAAGCTTCGTCAATCGAATAAACCTGAATATTCGGACTAAAATTTTTCAGAACAGACATTACCATTTTGGATATTTTTGTATAAGCATAATGATTTGCCGGTATGTAAATACACTCAGGATATTTTTCTACAGCCTGAAACAACGGTATTCCCATAGGAACACCCCGCCGCTTTGCCTCTCTTGAACGGGATATAACACACCCCCTTTCTCCAGAAACAACACTTACAGGAAGTCCGTTTAGTTCAGGATTTAGTTTTCTTTCGCAGGAAACAAAGAAACTATCGCAATCTACTAATGCTATATACTTCTGATTTGTCATTCTACGTTTTTCTCCCTCCTCCCTTTTTGATGAGAAGGCAGGTGTGAGTTTTTATCAGTCAAATTTATCCTCTACCCGTTTTTCTTTCCAGTTATAAACCTTCTTTTTCGGCAAAATCTCCATATACAAACCTTCCTGATACCTTGCTGCATAGTGTTTTTGGTATGCTAATGCCTCATTTATATCAGTAGACCGGAATTTTTCTTCCTTTTTTCCGCCCTTAATTCTGAATAATTTATACAGCGCCACGATTTGTTCGCCTGAATCAATATCTAACATAACAACATTGTAACTTATGTTTTTTCAGTTGTAAAACTACAGAGGCATATAATCGGAATAAATCACACTCGACCAGTCATCTATAAAGTAACTTATCTGAGTCAAAGAACCTGTTTTTATAAGCATTTTTGACTGGTTTTGCGGAGTTAAATTTAATGTTAATGCTACTGCAGCCTGAACAACATCAGGAGTTGTAACAACGATAATTCTGTTTCCATGATTTTCTTCAACCAGAGTATTAATAACTTCGCCAATTCTCTTGTTAAACTCTTTTAAGCCTTCACCGCCTTTTGGAGTCATTGAAAGTGCTTTTGCACCGTATTCAGACAAAATCTCATTAAATGATTGTCCGCTCCATTCTCCCAGCTTGCGGGAAGGTAAATCAATGGTTGTTATACGTTTTTTGAAAAGTTTTGCAACAATTTGTGCTGACTGAGTACATTTTGTGGAAGAGCTGGTATAAATCTTATCATAGTGAACACCACGATTGGTAAGATATTCACACACCTTTTCAATCTCTTCTTCACCTATATCATTAATTTTTGGAAATTTATCCGAATCACTCAGTATTCCGTCCATAGTATGAACAGTCGCACCATGAGTAATAAAAGTTATTTTACATTTACGTTTAAACATAATTGAGTACCTTTTTTCTTATTATATATTAGTATAGCTTAAATCTTGTAAAAAATAAATCATTATTGTATAATATAATCGAAAAGGGTTAGGAATATGTCGGAAATATCAGATTTGAGTTCTATTTTACAGAATTCTTTGTTATTGTATTCAACAAACAACAATAACAAAGAAAATCAGTTCACATTAACCAGACTAAATAATGGTGAGTTTGGTATATCCTTAAAAGAATACACCCAAATAAACACCTATAACACAATGATGACTGCATTGTACGGTAATAACTCTGCAAACAAATTCCAAAATACGCTTAATATTTTGACAAATTCTGCAGAAAATGAACTGGCAAATGCAAAAACTTTTGTAGAAACAATGCAAGAAAGAGGTATGTCGCCTAAAGCTGCCGTTAATACACTTATTGCCCTGCAAAAATATTCTTTGATGTCATCCTATGGAAATTACAATTACATAAATGCAAATGCATAGCAAATTATTTTTTTTCATGTTTTTGTGTATAATGTTAATATAAAATTATAGAAATACAGAAAATGAGGTCTCTTAAAAAATGAAAAAGATTGTTATTTGTACATTCCTTATTGCAGCAGGTACAGCTGCTTTGTTGAATATCAACAATACTATACAGACAAAAGCTCCGGAATTTGAGTTAAAAAATTCTTATGCAATTGCTCTTCGTTATGACAAATCAATGAGCGAAAAAACTATCAAAGCTGCTGTTATTGACAGTTATTTCAGAAATGTTGCAAAGAACGGCAAAATTATAAGATGGAATAAATCAACATTCCCGTTAAAAGTTTATGTTCAGGATTCAGCAGATGTTCCTGAATATTACAGAGAAGTCGTAATGAGTGCATATCAGGCATGGCAGAGAGCAAGCGAAGGTCTTGTATCATTTGAATTTGTAGAAAACGCAGGCGATGCCGATATGAAATGCTATTTCAAAAATACCGATAATACAAAATCAATCGGTGTTCACGCTTTCACAATAAACGGCAACAAAATTACCGGATCAACTATTATTTTCAACAAACTTGATGCCAAAAATCACAGTCTTGACTCAAAACAATTATATTCATCAGCATTACAGGAAATCGGACATTCACTTGGTTTAACCGGTGCAAGCCCAAGTATTTACGATGTTATGTATCCGGTTGGTACAAAATTTAACACCGAAATCACTACTCGTGACTTAAAAACATTGGCACTTGTATATTCAGTAAAACCTGATGTAACAAATGTTCCATTGTCCACAACTGAACAATCACAGTTGTTCAGTGTTTCTGAAATTCTTAACACACTTAATGTTCCTGTATCAAACAGCACAAAAAACCTTGATGAAGTTGTCGCATCAGATATATCAACTCACCTGGCACTTGCTGAAGAATACAGAAGACGTGCAGAATACACAAAAGCTGCAAGAGAATATCAGGCAGTTGCTCAGGCAAAAACAGACAAAAGAAGCAAATCAGAAGTATATTACGAAATTGCTGTTATGTATCTTGATGCAGAAGAATTTGACAATGCAAAGAGCTGTGCAGAAATTGCAATGGCTACAGATGAAAATGACTTAACAGATACATTGCCTGCTTTAATCGATTACTATATGAAACGTTCTAACTCTGCAACAGATCAACTGGAAACGATTCTTAAACATAATCCTTATAACAAGCACGCATATAAGTTACTTTGCCAAATATACAGAGATAAGCACCATGAAAATCTTTTGAATACTACAATCAGAAGATATGGCAAAACAGCAGGTGATGAAGAACTATAATAATAAAAATATAACAACAAAAAGAGGGTGACTAAAAAGTCATCCTCTTTCTTTTCATTTAGATTGTATAGTTACAACAATCCGTTTTTCGTTTATAATTTTATTTATGAAGAGTTGGGTAAAAAAACTTTTAGTCATAATACTTACAATTTTCATATTTATAACAAGCTTCTGTTTTATTCTTTATAAGTGGGGTATTCCGGCTTTTATAAACAGTTATTCTGCAGAACTTCTTGCAGAAAATTTTGCAAAACAGATATTAAATGCAGATGTAAACATTAACGGGATGAACCTTAAAACAGGCTGGGAAATTGCATTTACTGTTGAACAGGTTTCTATTGATAAAGATGGAAAAAATTACCTTACACTTTCTGATATTGAAACCCTTTTTTCTCTCAGAAAGCTTCATAAAAAAACAATCATTGTAAACAAAATTCTTGCAAAAAATATTTATGCTGATACTTATAACCTGATAAATTTGCTGCCAAAACAAGAAAAGAAGAAAAAGAAAAAAGGTTTGATACATTTTGACTTTTATAATACCTTGCTTGGCATAAAGAATGCGTTTATTGTTTATCATACACCGGATTTTGATATGGATCTCGCAGTAAAACATGCGATTTTTGACAGAACTGAAAAAAGAAAGTTTCTTCATCTGAAATTTAATCTTAATTTTGAAAAATCCGGACGAAAGATTGAGATTGCAGCAGATGACCAAAATCGTATATATATGGAAAACCACGTTGCTTATATCAAGGATTTTCCGATAGAGATAGAACAGTCTAAAATTGTTATAAACGCTAATATGACAAACAGGGGTAAATATGAAATCAATGTAAGCGCCAAAGATTTTAATGCAAAAGATATTGCAGACATTGTAAGTTCTAATCTTCTTGTAGCAAACGGAAGCCATATGCTTGCACCTGTCAAAGACATTAACGGAACTGTGAATTTTAATGTCAAATTGATAAACGGTGATTTTTCTTCAGATATAAAAGTTAATAACATTGATTTAAAAGTTATACCGCTATTGAATATGCCTGTAAAAATCACAGGAGGGGACGTTAAGATTGATAATGCCAATATAAATTTCTCTAACTTCAAAGGTTATTATAACAACAAAAAAACCAATACACTTTCAATGAAAGGGTACACAAAAGATTATCACAATACCTGTGACACAAAACTTGATTCTAATATTTTTGTAACAAACGACTTCTTCAAAAATTATCTTTCAAAAATGCTTGGCTCTCCCGTTGAACTGGTCGGTGACTCTATGTCAAAACTGATTATCAAATCAAAACACGGTTCTGTCGATATTGTATGGTACTTCTTACTAAAAGAAAATCATGGTTTTAAGTTTGGCGATCAATCAATGGTTCTGAAAGAATATAAATCGTTTTTCAAAGTTGATTTAAGCATTCTGAAAAACATTTTAAGAATAAATACAATAAATTATCATATTACAAAACATCTTAAACGCGGACTTACACCGCTTGTACAGATTAAAGGTAATATAGATATGGCAGATAACATGAAAGTTCTTGATTTGGATATTAATATGCCGCGTCCGCTTCCGAGCGAGTTTCTTAACTTCTTATCCTGTCAAAAAATATTCCAAAAAGGAAATGTTTCAGGACAAATGAAAATTGATAACCATGGGAAAGTCGCAACAATGAACGGTGAGTTCATGCTCGATAAAGTTTTTATTCCGACTCAAAGGTTATATATCCGTTCTGCCAAAATGAAAGCCAACGGCAACAGGATAGCTTTAATTTCAGAAGGAAGATTGAGGCGCGAACAATATAAATTTAACGGTCATGTTGTTAATGAACTAAAACTTCCTGTAATCGTAAAAGATGTTAATCTTTCCGTTGACAGCATTGATTTAAAGGAGTTACTTGATGCTGCGCATAAAGGATTTAGCCAGGGTGAAACAGAAAATGAAAATCCAAATGCAAATACTCCGCCGGTTGTTGTTTCAAAAAGCACGGAAAATGAAGAAGACAATACAGAAATTATTCCGCCGTTTAAAAAAGGTCTGCTTATAATAGAAAACTGTTCTTTTAATTTGCTGAAAGGGGTTTATGACGAAATAAACTTTGGTAATATTCACGCAGAACTGACACTTGATAAAGACGGAGTACTAAAAATTAAATCAAACAGATTTGATATAGCAGAAGGTCATTCATCACTAAGAGTTAATGCTGATTTGGTTAACAGAAAATACAACCTTAAACTTGGAGTAATGAATGTTAACTCTGATGTTATGGCAACTTCTATTCTCGGGCTTCCGAAACAAATAAGCGGTAAAGCAAAAGGCTTTCTGGATTTATCAACAGACAAAACTCTTCAATTAAACGGTGATATTAAATTTAAGGTAAACAACGGAACAATAGGGCAGGTCGGCTATGTTGAATATATTCTGAAAGTTGCATCAATTTTCAGAAATCCGCTTGCAATGATTAGTCCGTCAATTCTGGCAGATTTAGTAAGTGTTCCTGACGGAAAATTCGACGATATTGAAGGAGAAATGAAGGTTGACAATAATATAATCAAAAGAATGAAAATAACTTCAACAGCACCTCAGCTTTCTACGTTGATTTTTGGAAGATATGATCTTGCTACAAATGATGCAACTCTCAGAATCTATACAAAAATTACAGATAAGGGAAAAGGGTTTGCCGGTGTATTAAGAAATATATCTTTAAATTCTATTGCCTCATCACTTCCAATCAGTGCAAGAAATGAAAGCAACTATTACGCAAACGAACTCGAGATGATACCAAAACTGGAAGAAGGCGAAGACAGAGCGCAGGTATTTTTAACTAAAATTGACGGAGATTTAATCAATTACAATTTCTTGTCTTCACTAAAGCGAATAAAATAAAACTAAATTATAAAATTGGACATGAATATTAACTTATTATAAAATAGCTTTGTAAGGGATTAAAACAAAGTTATAAGTTTTTTATGAAAGAGATTTTAGACAGAAATCATATACAAAAACAAATTAATGTTCTGGGGAAAAAGTACAACGGTAAAAAAATTGTTATCTACGGTGCCGGAGACTATTTCTTGTTTGTAAGGGATAACATTGATTTATCATGCTTAAATATTGTCGGAATTTCCGACAAAAAATTTGAGGTATCAAAAGAAGAAAATCCAAGCAAATATCCGGCTTTAACCCCCGAAGAATTAAAAGATTCTGACTTTGATGTTATATTAGTTTTGCTCAAAAACGATAAAAAATTATGCGACTATATTGAGTATGAGCTTTTAATAAATACAAAGAATGAAAATAAAACAGTCCTCTCAATGCTTGATACGAGTTTTAAAAACAACGCGAAACAACATTATAAAAAAGGAAAACGCCTGTATGAATTTTTATATGGAATAACTTCAGATGAAGATAAAAACAAGCTAAGCAGCAAATTATCCAAAATTCTGCAGGAACTCAAAAACAAATATATATTTACTTTCCTGAATTACAAACAAGCTTATAAATGCTACAGAGAAATGATAAACCTGATGCTTAAAAACATTGATATTACCCAAATAAAACCGGCACAGGAGAAAAAATACAGAAAATTTCAGCTTAATACGGCCGAGTTCTGTAAAAAAATGACAGATTTTTTGACAGAGCATAACATTGAATATTTTATATCCTCAGGAACATTAATCGGCGCAATCAGACATAAGGGTTTCGTTCCGTGGGATGATGATTTTGATACGGGAGTTTTAAGAAGTGATTATGAAAGGTTAAAAAAGATATTAAAAGATAATTTTGAAGAAATCGACAATTCTGAAGTATCAATATCCAAAAATAATCGTCTTGAAATTATTGATAGGGCGCTCAGGAAGAGTAAGGGAAAAATATTATTTTTTCACGGTATTGAATATATTCAGCTCTATCAGGGCAAAAACATTAACAACTGCGTTTCGATGGATATCTTCTCTCACGATTATTACAGGGATAACTACACCTGGGAAGAGCATAAAGAATACCTGAAACACATACGTGCAAAACGTATTGAACTTGATAAATTTCCTGCAATTATCAGGTTTTTGGATAATGAAATTCGTTCAAATCCCAATATCGTTGAAAAAAGCAATAAAATATATTACGGAATCGATAATCTCGGAGGATATATCGTTACTCCGACTGCATTTATGACTCAGGATACAATATATCCCAGAATTATTATGGATTTTGAAGGATATAAATTTTATGCCCCACACTCACCGGAAGGATACACAAAAGTTCAGTACAAAGATTTTATGAGTTTTCCCAAAAGCATACCACTCGGTCACGACGGATTTAAAAGATAAGAGATGGGACATCTTATACTACTAAATCCGATAATATATCATTTATTATTTTTTCTGCACTACTGCTGTTTTTCAGATTAAGTTTTTCCAATAATTTTACACGTTCTTCTTTTTTGTAATCACTTTTATCAAGAATAACATGGTGAAGATGTTTAATCATTTCATCAACATTATGCGCAGTGTAATAAGTTTTATCGATTTCTTTTATTGTACTGTTTGGTTTTAGCTGCTCTGAAACCAGATGTATAACAGGATTCTCTGTCGCAAAATATTCTGTTAAGAACGAACCGCAATCCGTAATCATTGCAGCTGATTGTCTGAATAAGTCTATATAATCTCCACCTTCGCTAAAAGTTGCAAAACTTTTCCATTCATCATAGTACTTATCAATGTCTTGTTTTCGCATATACCCGGAAGTGATAACAAAATTATATAAAAGTGGATGCGGCCGGAATACCCAGTTAATTTCTTTATGCGCTTTGGCAAATTCAAGCATTTTTTCCCCGCTCCATTTGAATGTCCCAAACTTTAAATTATCTCCGCAGACAGTCCAGTGAGGAGCATAAATTACGTATGGAGAACTGTTTGTGTTTAATATTTTCTCTTTGTTTAGATATTCATCAAAAATAGGATGCCCTACTACCCTGAAAGAATGTTCTATACTTGGCATATTTTTTACATAATAATCACGCACTAATTCTGTCGGAACATAATGTCTGTATATATATTGATGAAATCTTAATCCATATTCATGCCATTGTTCTGAAGCAGGAAGGAAGTAAGGAATATAATATGTCAGTGCATATTTTGAACACATTACAGGGCCCTGCGTTTTGTACACATACCACGGGTGAGAATAAATAATTATATCCGGATTAAATTTTTCCAAAGGTATAAATTTATCCCAATCCTGCAAACTCACTGCACGACCCACATTATGTCTGGTTGATATATCATACCCGTACTCTACATTCATTCCTTTTGATTTAAAAAACTCATAACACCTTTTTACATCCTCTGCCGTCTGAAAATTTGGATTATCCTCCGGTGCGCAGTTTTTTGTAACAACAACTAGCGGACAAAACCTCTCGTCTTTTTCCATCAAATCATATACCGACTGTGATTTCCACTTTGATTCGTCATAAACATAAAAAATAACATTGAGCGGAAATATATCTCTCAGGTCTTTCAAAACAAACTGTTGGTTTTTTTTTATATAATTAAGATTTTGTTTAACCTTCATATTATAGAAAAAACTTTTTCCTATTCTGAGTATTTTACCTATTTTTTCATAATCAATATACAAATAAACTATCCCCTCACAACTTCCATATCAAACAAGATAAAAGAAGTTTCTTTCTTACTTCTCTTCAGACAATTCTGATCTTTTGCGATTTCTCTTTATTATTTTGTTTTGATATTTTTCATCATACTGGAACTTGTATCCATTTACAAAATTCTTAACAATTGCCCTTGAAAAAGTTCCCCTTGCAGACCAATAAGAAGTATGGGCAAGGGCAAAACATCTTTTGCTCCAGACACCTGAATCATCATAAATAACACCTGTCGGATTTTCTATTTTTACACCGAGACGCTGTTCTATTTCCTTTGCAGTAAGATTTCTGCTTGTCGGGAAGCCCAACGGATCTTCGCGGAAGTTCACCGTCAGCATGAAAATTCCGTTTTCCATTACATATTTAATCATTAACCTGTTATAAAAATTCAGCTCATAATTATCATCCGAAATATCCGAATAGAAAAGTACAATAGGACACGCAAAATTAACGACTCCCTTTACTCTTCCTTTCGGTGCACAGGCTTTTTCTGTCATATCATCTATCATCAGATAATTTTTCTTCAATTGTTCTTTGTTTTGATTCAGAATTAAATGACCTGCGCCGGAAACATTACCGATTTCTGCATAATTATACGAAAGAGCCGATATACAGGTATCTTTTCTCGGGTTTGCCTTAACAAAATCTACAATGTCTTTATCTGCATTCAGTGTTTCAAAAAGTTTTTCCAAATTAATATACGGAAGTTTACTAAACAAATATTGATAAGTTACAAATGTTCCTGCAGAATATCCGTATAAAATAACATCATTACCTTTATCCGCTTCTTGTTTCACAGCTTTGTTCAGATCTTCCAAGACCGGAAGCATATTGTGAGTTTTTTGAACCCAAATTGCATCATGAAGATACTGAGCGATAAGGCTTCTTGCAAAATACGCACCGGAAGAGCTTATTGCTTTTGAAATATCAAGTTGTTTTTTTACAAAATCCAAATCTGTTTTACTTTTGTCACCCCAAAAGAAAATAACGGGTTCTTCTTTTATTGCAAGTTTATCATCAAAACCTTTGTAGTATTTTTTTATGGCAGAATTTTTCAGAAACTTTTTTCTTAAAACAGGGTGTAGTTTTTTAACCCCGTTCTCATACCAGTTTTTCATTTTTTCATCATTATTGTTTGAACCGTTGATATATATAAAACTGAGTTCATTTGCTTCACAAACCAAATTAAATCCAAATAACAAAACTAAAATTAACAAAATCTTTTTCATAATAAAAATAGTATAACAATAATGCAAAAAGTGTTCAAGTTAAAGAAAATATTATTTACCCTTG
>CACWIL010000024.1 GCA_902760905.1 uncultured bacterium | reverse complement strand
AAAAGATATATAGTTACCTAAATTTTTGTTTCTACATCCGAAGTTTCAGATTTAAAAGGATTATTTGCAGAGTTTGCTATTTCTTCCGGAGCAGATATCTCTTTTTTATCTTTTTTCTTCATGATGGTTGGAACTTCATTAAATTCTTTTGCTATTGCATCATTTTTTTCTGCTTCAGCAACTTCTTCTTCAGTTTGTTCTGCACTTATATCAGAATTTTCCTCTTTGTTTTCAGTTGCACTGTCCTCAGTGTCAGTAGTTTCTTCGCCTGATGTTATTTCTTCACTTTCATCATCCTTTTCAACAATTTCTATTTGGGAAAGTGAAGCTTTAAGCATTTCCTCATGTTGTTTTATCGCAGCATCAATTTCTTCTTCATCTTTAGCCCTTATAACAGGAATTGAAAGCATTAAAGCAACCTGATCCCCTTCCTGCTCAAAATTTAAATCGAGAAGTTCTTTATCAAGTTCAACATATCTTGAAAGCAAATCAATAAGCTCGCTTCTCATCTGCTCAAGTATTCTTGGAGTAAGATTGGTTCTGTCCTGCATCAAAACAAGTTTTAACCTGTTTGTTGCAACAGACTTTGAAGCGTCTTCTTGTGTGTCCTGTGAATGAAAGAACTTGGAGATTGTATTATATAAATCAGAAAACAAGCTCATTCTACACCTTCACTTTCAGCATTGCTATAGCTTTTTTAATTTTTGCCATAAAACCTTTTGGTTCGTCTAAATCCAGGAAAGGAACTTCCTCACCTAAAATTCTTTCTGCAACGTTTCTGTATGCTTTACCGGCAAGAGCCTCTTCATCATTAACAATCGGTTCACCTTTGTTAGTAGAAGTAATAATGCCTGTATCTTCAGGAATAATACCGACAAGAGGTATTTCCAATATTCCTACAACATCATCTACGCTCATCATTTCTTTTGATTTGATTAAGTTTGGACGAACTCTGTTAAGAAGAAGTTTTACGCTCGTAATTTCTTCTTTTGTTGCAAGAAGTCCGATAATTCTGTCAGCATCACGAATAGCAGACATTTCAGGAGTTGTTACGACAATTGCTTCGCTTGCCCCTGCTACTGCATTCTGGAATCCTTGTTCAATACCTGCCGGACAGTCAACAAGAACAAAATCATTTTCTTCTTTTAAGATATCACATATTTCTTTTAACTGTTCTGCATTAACTGCGGTTTTATCTCTTGTCTGAGCCGCAGCTAAAAGCTGAAGGTTAGGATTCTTTTTGTCTTTAACTAACGCTTGTTTGAGCTTGCAGCGTTCTTCTATAACGTCAACAATTGTATAAACTATTCTGTTTTCCAAACCAAGAAGCAAGTCTAGGTTTCTTAAACCCAAGTCAGTATCAATTAATACAACCTTGTAGCCGGATTTTGCTAATGCCGTACCAATATTTGCACTGGTTGTAGTCTTACCTACTCCGCCTTTTCCTGATGTTATTACTATTACTCGACCAGTCATTAATCTCTCCTTAACTTTTTATAAATTACAATTTTACCATCTTCAATAAGAGCTTCCTCCGGGGTAAACTCATTTGATTTTTGAACGTAAGGTACGTTCAGAGTATCATTTCTTCTTGCGTATAAGCCTGCTATTCTTAACTGTATAGCGTTTAATTTAAGAGCTCTTACTTTAGAAGTTACGTTACCATTGCTTCCTGCGTGTGCAATACCGCCTAAAATACCCCAAACAGTAATATCACCGCCTGCTATAATTTCACTTCCCGGGTGAGCATCACCGATTATCAGAATATTCCCTTCATAAGTGATAGTTTGTCCTGAACGTAATGTTTGATTAATATAAAGGGTTGGTGCAGACTCATTATTGTCTGAGTTTTCTGCAACTCCTTCAGGAAGCACATTGCCTGTATCAAGAAGAATATATTTGCTTGATTCTTCAGCAGGCAAAAGTCCTTCGCTTGCAGCAAGCATGCCAAAATCAGTTCTGTCATAATTTTCTGAAGGTATTATTTCAGAAAGTTCCTGTGCCGAAACTTCATCATAGATATCTTCAACACCTTCCGTTGTTTCGATAGGACTGCTTATCTCAGTATCAGCATGAACTTCTACAATCTTGTTTTCTTCACCTTCAATTTTTTCTTCCACAGCTTCCCCGCTGTATTGATTTACATCAGATATCTCACCTGCTGAAATATCTGCAGTTAAATCATCTGACAACTCTTTTATCATAATGCCAAGACTTACTGCAGAAGCTTCTGTCTGTTCTGATTTTGTATCAATATTAGCAATGGTTGCATCCATTGATTCTACCAAAGCTTTTATACTTAAAAGCTGTGACTGTTTTAAATCAAGTTTTCCTAATTTTAAACAAATCCTTTTCCCTTTAACTTCAGGGTGTTCCATTATAGAGCTAAGTTCAAATACAAGCTGTGATGTGTTTTGAATGTTGCTGAGGTCAATAATGAAACCATTTTCCGTTGCACTCTTTTCCATTAACATAATAACTAATTCCCCAGTTGACTTGTGACACTACAAGAATACTTTAAATTATCGTTAAATTCAATAAAATATAACGCTTTGTAAAGTAAATATTTAAACGTTACAATTACTTAAAATATTATAGACAGAGAAAAAAGTTTGAAATAGA
Organism: uncultured bacterium; assembly: GCA_902760905.1. Taxonomy (GTDB): domain Bacteria; phylum Cyanobacteriota; class Vampirovibrionia; order Gastranaerophilales; family Gastranaerophilaceae; genus CAG-196. Next base: position 12,628 of record CACWIL010000024.1, on the reverse strand, counting down.
ATTAAATTATGTTTGGGAGATTGAGATTGAGATTAAAATTTTTATTGATATTGTCGGCGTGTTTGGTTATAAGCAATACTGCCTATTCTGCAGATTTTGATTATTTACAGACCCAGCGCAGAATCTCTGTTCAGGAAGAGTTCGGGGATTATATGACAACCGTTCGTGATAAAATCTCAAAAAACTGGACTCCGCCTGATGTTTTAGAGGAAGGGCATGCAACAGCTATTTTTAAGCTGGATAAAAACGGTAATGTAATGTATGCATACATTAAAGAAAGCTCAGGAGATAAATTTTATGATGAATCTGCTTTAAACTCGATACAGAAAGCTGCTCCTTATCAAAGTTTTCCTCAGGATTGTTCAAGGGAAGACATAACAATTGTTTATTCTTTTGATTCATCTGTCGTGAGCGCAAACCATATAAAAGATATCGTTGCACAGGCTGACAAATATGTTAACAGAGATAATGTAATGGCACGTAATCTTATTGATGAGGCTCTAAAATCAATAGAAGGCGACCCTGCATCTTACTTTTTATATGCAAGAAGATACAAGCTTGATAAACTTTTAGGCGATTCCGAAGCTGCAAAAGCTGACCTGGAAAAAAGCAAGGCATATAAAGCAGCTTACGATACAAGGAGAATCGCAAAATGCAAAGAGGCTCTGATGCTTGATGAAACACCATTTGCATATTTTACCCTTGCAAATGCGTATGAACTGGCAGGTGATTATCAGAATGCTATTCATAATATTGATAAAGCCATAAGCATGACTGAACTTAACCATGCTTATAAAAGGTACCGGGCTGAGCTTATGATGAAACATGATAAATAAAATAAAAAAGATGCTTTTGAAAGCATCTTTTTTATTTATTACTGATTTATCTCTGCTTATTACATCTCTAAATTCATTTGAGAGAATTGGATAATTTTATTTTTTCCTCTGTGTTTAGCATTATATAGGGCATGCTCTGCATATCTTATAACAGTATTTGCATCTTCATCCACATCTTTCATGCAAGGATAAGTTGAAATGCCGCCTGAGATGGTAACTCTGTGTGCTTCTTCTTCTCCGGTAGGAATAAACTCCATTTTTTCAACTTCTCTTCTGAATCTTTCACCAAATAAAAAGGCATTTTCTTCAGATGTGTTAGGAAGAACAAGCAAAAACTCCTCGTCGCCGTATCTTGTTAAAATATCTTCTTTACGAACCATTGCACTTAATTTGTTTGCAATATTCTTCAGCAAAATATCGCCCCATTCATAGCCGTACATATCGTTAACAACTTTAAAGAAATCAATATCAAATAAAATGCATGAAAGTTTCGTTCCATATCTTCTTGAACGTGAGATTTCTTCTTCAAGACGTTCCTGCAGGTATTTTCTGTTATGAAGTCCTGTTAAATCATCAGTTGTAGAAACTCTTTCAACTTTATCTTTGTATTCTTTTATTTTCAAAAGAGCTTTGGAACGAACTATGAGTTCATCTTTTTCATTAAAATCTTTAATAAAATCGTAACCTTCAGCCCTTACAGTAATATCAGTTCTGACAGGACCAAAGAAAAGAATCGGACAAGAAAATTTATTTGTCATAAGGGCATCTTTTGCTGCTTCGATATTTTCAATGATAATCAAAGACGGATTTAAAACAGCATAATTTTTTAGCTGGTCAACTGCAACTGTTTTTATTTCATACTCATCAAGATTACTGAGAACAGCTTGTATTTCCGGTAACGGTTTGGTTGCATAAATTACAATATTGTTCATAAAACTTCCTCTTATTTACATTCTCCCCCTCACGTTTAGGGAGAGGGTTGGGTGATGGTATAACCATTCACCAATATTCTATAGTCCGATTATATCAAAATTATTAGCAAAACTCAATAATATAAAACTGTCGGCTTTGATAAATTATCAAAGCCGACATATTTAATAAAAAATATTTGCCTCTATGCTAATGCTTTTGACTTTTCAATGCATTCAATAAGAGTTGAAGCAACTGTTTTTTGTTCTTCTAATGTAAGTTCAGGGAACATCGGAAGAGAGATTACACATTCAGTATTCTTTTCTGTAATTGGCAAATCACCCATTTTGTATCCGAGGTGAGCATGAACTTTTTGCATGTGCAAAGGAATCGGATAATAAAGCATAGCACCAATACCTGCTTCCTGAAGCATTTTGTGAATGTTATCTCTGTTAGGAATTTTAACTGTATATTGGTGATAAACACAATAAGTATCAGGCAATTCTTTTGGTGTCTGAATATCCGGACAGCCTGCAAACAATTCGTTATATGTTTCTGCATGGCTTCTTCTTGCTTTATTCCATTCATCAATATAGTTCAATTTAATTCTCAAAATTGCTGCCTGAATTTCATCTAAACGAGAATTAACACCAATTTCATCATGGTGGTAACGAATTGCGCCGCCGTGGTTACGAAGAGCAACGATTCTGTTTTTAAGGTTTTCACTGTTAACGGTAATAAGTCCTCCGTCACCCATACCGCCAAGGTTCTTAGTCGGATAGAAGCTATAGCAGCCGATATCACCGAATGTACCTACTTTTTGTCCTTTAAATTTTGCACCAATTGCCTGGCAGCAGTCTTCAATTACGTATAAATTATGGCGTTTTGCAATGTCCATAATTTTTTCCATATCAGCAGGCTGACCATATAAGTGAACAGGCATAATAGCTTTTGTTCTTGGTGTAATTAAGTCTTCAATTTTATTTGCATCTATATTGAATGTATCAGGATCAATATCGCAGAATACAGGAGTTGCGCCTACAATTTCAATTGATTCAGTTGTTGCAACAAATGTAAATGCTGTTGTAATAACTTCATCACCTGCTCCTATATCCAAAGCTCTGAGTGCTATGTGAAGAGCGTCAGTTCCTGAGTTAAGAGCTACTGTATATTTACAGCCGATATATTCAGCAAGTTCACTTTCCAATGCTTTTACGTTAGGACCTAAAATATAAGAACCTGAGCGAAGAACTTCGCAAACTGCTTTTTCGACATCGGCACCGATTTTTGCATATTGTCTTTTTGAATCTAAAATTGGAATCATATTTCCCTCCTATTATTTACCCTCACTATATTAGTGTACCATACTTTTTAGCTCCCTTTATATAATCTTTATTTGATTATTTTGCTAAATATTATTTAATGCGTCTTAACAATCTTCTGCAGTTTATAAGTTTTTCTTCTAAAAGTTTAGAAACGGATTTATCTGTTATTTCTTTTTTCTTTAGTTGCTTTAGGTCTTTTATATTTTCATAAATCGTATCTATCAGCTTATTAATCGGATTTATATATTTGTTAATATTTCCCCGTCCAAAACTATTATTATCACTATTTCTTTTTAAAACTAATCCGTTAAAATCAAATAATTCAATATCCATGCAAGGAATGTTATCAGGTTTAAACTCTTCTAATCCTGCATCAATGATTTTGTCATAAATTATTTTTCCGGTTTTTTCTTCTGAACCATAACAGGTCAATACGGAATATATTTCTGTCATGGGTCTTATTGGCCGTGGATTGTCCTGGATACCATAAAAATCTATTGCGGTTAGTTTTTGCCTCTCTGTATCTACAATCAAATTACCGCCCGAAAAATCAAAAAGCATTTCATTATCAATCGCACCGGCTATTTGATGTAACAGTTCCGAGTATGATTTTATTGGCATTTCTGCAATTTTTTCCTGTAACTGATATCGGCGGCTGCTATTATTTATATACCATTTTGGGATAATACCATCAAAAAATTTCATAACAGATGCACCAAAACCAAGCTTTGCAACTACATGATTAACTTTGTCTGTTGGTGTAAGTTTTTTTGTAAAATCAGATAAGTAGATATCTTGTGATAAATAAGGTATTCTTACGCAATAGTTTGTATCTTTTATTCTGTATACTTCTGCTTCTATTCCCGCTCCCAAAAAGTTTTCAGGCAAAACAGAGTTTCTGACTTTTTCCAAAACATCAGCCTCCGGTAAACTCATTAAGTCAACACCTTTGAATGACAAAGTATTGAATCCGGTATAATTTTTTAAATTATTATTTGGATACTTATACGTTGGAAAAAATGAATAATCGATTTTCATATTTTATAGAAAACACCAAAAAATTTTTTTTGATAACATAATCTTACAAATTTGCAAAAATAAGTCCAAGAGTTATAAAAAGAGAAAAATATATCATTAAATTTCTTGACTGATACATTCTTATCATAAAACTTTCCGCATTTAATTTTTCAATATATTCCATATTTTCCATCGGATAATGAAACCATTTGTGTTCCGGAATGGATTTGTTATCCAGCGAGAAGTCAGTCATAGATTTGTACAGGTCTGTGCTTAACGGAATGGTTATAAGCGCTGATAAAACCTGCCAGTTTGAAATATCAAATATACATATAACAAACAGAGAAATGTATGACGTTATTAATAATATTTTTAATATTATAAGAGAATCAAGCTGGGAGTTAAAAATATTTGCAATTGTCATATGACCTTCTTTTAAATCGTAGTCAAAATCCATTATGGAATGGATATAAAACAGCACAACAGTCATTATCATAGTAGGAATTGCAAGTATAAAAGTTTCTTTAGACAAATTACCCGTCATTACATAATTAACTCCGCCAAAAAGAAGCGGTCCATACATAGCAGCTATTGCTATTTCAGATAATCTTATTTTAGATAAAAATGAGTATAAAACAGCAATTATTCCTGCTATAATACAAATTTTAACAATAAGCGCTCCGTATACAAAATAGAAAAATAATCCTATTAATCCTGCAATAAAAAAATAAAATCCTGCAAGTTTCAAAACCTGTGTTTCAGTTAAGATTCCTGATATTAAATATCTGCATTTTGTATTTTGAGTATTTTTAAGATATTCAGTCTTATTAAAGTCAACTTGTTTTATAAGTGATTTGTAATCAAAAAAATCATCAAGAATATTTGTTCCCAAATGGACAAAACAAATACCGATTAAGCATAATATACCATACCAGACATTTCCTGCATTTATAACAGAATATGTGAAAACAACAAGCCATGATAAAATTGTCATAGGCAAAGAGAATACTCTTGAACATTCAAGTAAAGACAAAATTCTGCTTATCATATGATTAATCTTAACATAAAAAACTTACAAATTTAATTAATCATGCAGTTTGCTTAAATCCAGTATAATCGGTCTTTCTTTGGGAGACTTGGCTTTTACAACTTTAACAAAATTTGTAATATATGATTTACTAAGCCCTACTTTTTCAAAAACTCCGGCATGATAATGTTTTATCAAACGGTCAACAAATTTTTGGCAAGATACGTATGCCAGCGGATTTTTTCTTATCCATTCATCAAAAGGTGTATTTGAACGAAGAGAATTAATATATGCACTGCTCAAACCGTAATTGTTTATATGATTTTTTCCGGCTATGTTATTTTTGTTCTTTTTCTTCTTTGAAGCTTTTGCTACAGATTCTTCATTAACTTGTGGTACTTTTGGTTCAATGTGTTCTATAGAAGCAAGAGAACCTTTAAACAGATAATATCCTATTTTTTCGGGTGAGTCATTTACATGTTTAACAATAAATGCGGATACATTATCTGATGATGTCGGAAGCTCTCTGGCTATTTTAATAATTTCTGCTTCAAGCTTTTTATTTTTTAAAAATTTTACAATATTTTTTAAATCATAAATAAACTCTTGCCGTTTAAATGGTTCAAATGCCGGAAAACCATATATTTTTGCATTTGTTACATCAAAAAGATTCTGAATTTCTTTGTTGTTTTTAATATAAGACTTTTCAAACATAGTTCTCAGGTACTGAAGATTTTGAGTATTTTGTTTTAAGATAGCAGGCTGCATCTGATATTCCATTTTTAATTTCTTTGCAGCTACACCCCGTCCGAATTTTTTCTTTTCTTCGATTTGACGGCTAAATAAAGCCTTGGCTTCTCTGATTAAATTATTAACGGCAGTAACTTCCGTATGCCTTTTTGTCATTTTGATTTGTTTTGCTGCCTGCTGTAATCTGTATATAAACTCTTTTTCTGAAAAGTGAGATATTGTAAGGTCTTTTGCGATTTTCTTGTTTGTATAACGCATTAAATCTATATAATCGTCATAAAAACTTCTTGGCATATCGCATGCTTTTTTTGTAATTTCCTGAAAAATAGGTCGCTGAATATTTAATAATTTTTTTTGCTGCTCAGGAAAGAGTTTGTGAAAAGCTTCATTTATTCTTATGTGAGGTTGTTTCTTTTCAACAGATTTTAACAGTTTTAATACTTCCTGCTCTGTTTCATGTAAAGTGTTACTGTATCTTTCCAAAACAGGTATTAATGTATTTAGCGGTAAATTAAAAACTCCTCTTTTAAGCAAGTTGGACAGACTTTCGTAAGACATCATTTCTTTACCGGTGTACATATCAGGCATGCCATATTCTGCAAGTTTTTTTAGCGGTACACCACTCGCCCTTGACGCAGTAAAACTTACGGTATCAAAAGGAATAGGATTGGTCGCAAAAATATTAATACCAGTTGTTTTAGGCTTTTGATACTGAATCTGATTTGTGTTATAGAATTTATTTACTGCAATTTGAAAAATTTTCATTTGATAATATTAAACACTGAAAAAATTTTATTTGCTAGAGATTATTAAGTTCATTGTTACATCATGTTTTTCTGGAAAAACTGTTTCAACAACAAGTTCTTGCGGAATACAACAGATTTTTGTTCTTTTAAAATCCTTTAAAAATCTGTCATAAAACCCACCTCCGTAACCAAGACGATATCCATTTTTATCACAGGCAAGAGCAGGAACAATTACTAAATCAACATTTTGTTTGCTGCAAGCCTGACAGGTCGGTTCCTGTGTATGAAACTTTGATTCGCAAAGTTCATCACCCGAGCAATACGGACAACATTCAAGTTCTTCTCCGTTTATTCGGGGTAAATAAAAGTTTTTTGTTTTGTCTTTGAGTAATGGCAAAAGGTTGACTTCATCAGACAATGGATAAAAGAGCATTATATTTTTTGCGTTTTTATATTCGTCAGTTTGAACAAGGTTGTTTACTAATATGAAACTGATTTTTCCCATATCAAGCTCTTTTCTTTTATCCCTTGCCCATTGTCTTAGCGATTGTTTATCCAAAATTCATTTACCCCTACACAATAGCTCCGTGAGAAGCATCACTGACTGTTCTTGAATATTTCGCCAAAAAACCATTTGCATTTGGTTTAAACGGTTTTAGCTTCCCTCTGCGTTCTTCAAGCGTTTTTTCATCTACTATTAAATCAAGAGTTCGTTTATTTATATCTATTCTGATTTTATCACCGTCTTCTATAAGTGCAATAACACCGCCGTTTGCAGCTTCAGGACAAATATGTCCGACACAGATTCCTCTTGTTCCGCCTGAGAATCTGCCGTCTGTAATCAAAGCAACCTTCGTTCCCAAGCCTTTTCCAACAAGAAGTGAAGTCGGTGCAAGCATTTCTCTCATTCCCGGTCCGCCTTTAGGACCTTCATAACGGATTACAATAACATCGCCTTCTTTAATCTTGTCGTCTTCAAGTGCTTTCATTGCTTCTTCTTCGGAGTTAAAAGTTTTTGCAGTTCCTACAAACTCATAACAGCTTTCATCAACAGCTGATATTTTTATTACAGAACCTTCAGGGGCAATATTTCCGTATAAAATACCAAGACCCGGTTTTGTTGTAAACGGTTCTTTATAGTCATGAATAACTGATTTATCAGAATAAGCATTTTTAACGATTTTGCTTGTTTTTTCAAGCGTAACACCTTCCAAATCCTTAAACTCAGGCACGCTTTTGAGCAATTCTTTTAATACGGCACAGACTCCTCCTGCCTGATGAAACTCTGTCATTGTAATATCATTTGAGGGTTCAAGTTTTACAAACTGATGAATCTTGTGTGAAAGTTCTTCAAAGTCTTTAAGAGTAACTATTGCCCCCTCACCCTTACCCTCTCCCGTTGGGCGAGGGTATAATGTACTAACAGCATTTGAGATTGCCAAAATATGCAGGAAAGAATTTGTTGAACCGCCCATTCCTAAGTCTGCAATAATTGCATTTCTCAGAGAATCTCTGGTAATAATGTCCAAAGGTTTTTTGTTTTTACGTACAAGCTCAACAATTTGCATACCGCTTTCAAAAGCAATTCTGCGTTTTTCAGCTGAAACAGCAGAAGCAGTTGCACAATGCGGAAGGCTCATCCCCATAACCTCTGTTAAACAAGCCATTGTGTTTGCGGTATATAAACCCTGACAAGCGCCTGCAGAAGGGCAGGAAGCTTCTTCAAGTTCTAATAATCTTTCTTCCGTTATTTTACCGTCACGATATTTCCCGATTGCTTCAAAAGCTCCTTTAATCATAGTAAGCTTTTCGCACTTGCTTTCGCCGTTAAGCATAGGACCTGCAGTAACTATAATGCAGGGAATGTTTATTCTTGCAGCTGCAATAAGCATTCCCGGGGTAATTTTATCACAGTTAGAAAGCAACACCAGTCCGTCAAGCTGATGAGCGTTTGCAACAGTTTCAACACAATCTGCAATTAAGTCCCTTGAAGGAAGCGAATATCTCATTCCGTCGTGTCCCATTGCAATTCCGTCACAAACAGCAGGAACTCCGAATATAAAAGCCTGGCCGCCTCCAGTATGAATTCCTTTTTCAATCTGTCGTTCCAAATCCCTAAGCCCTATATGTCCCGGAACTAAATCAGAAAAAGAACTCGCAATTCCGATAAAAGGCGAATTCATATTCTTTTTAGAAACTCCTGTTGCCATTAAAAGACTTCTGTGAGGAGTCTTTGCAACTCCTTTTTTTATGTTGTCACTTCTCATTTTTATACCCCTTTGCAAGATTATTTTACGAAATTCCGTACAATGTTACAATAAAATCCTGTCATTCTGAACCCGATAGCAACTTAGGGGTGAAGAATCTCATTAACTTTTGCAGTTTTAGAGATACTTCGCTTACGCTCAGTATGACAAAATTATAGCACTATTTACCGTAAAATCGTATATAGTCATTTTATTTTAACACGAAATAAACTTGCTCTCTTTTGGATTTGCACAAGAAAAATCCCTTTCGCTCCTCAAAATACGAAAGGGTTAGGTTAATTAATAAGGTATTTTATAAAACTTATCTTATGCCATAGTATTAAGCGCTTTGTAAACTATCTGACTGGTTTTATTATCAGTTTTACCTTCTTGTGCTTTTTCTATCGCAAACCTGAGCAGTTCTTCCTGACCTTCCTGAGTCTTAGCCATATTTTGAGCCTCTACTTTATCGGCAACATCGTGACCTAATAAGAAGTTGCCTAATTTATGCCCTGCCCACATACCGATTGAACCTACCGTAAATCCAATCAATGCACCGAGTGCTGCACCAGCAGGACCTCCTGCTATACCCAGCGACGCTCCGACTTTTGCACCCAGCAGTGCTCCTCCGGCACGACCAAGACACCAACCGGCCGTTGCTATAGCCGATTTGCCAAGCGACTGAGTTGTTTGTTCTACGCCGGTTTTTGTATCCTTTTGGAAGGCAGTCATTATCTTGCCTATATTGAAGACAGTTTCAAATATCATAAATCCGACAAAATCTTTTTTAAAGAAACTCTTTGCTAGACTTCCAAAGTTCTTTGTGATAACACCTTCGTTCATTTTTATCAGATTTTCAGTTCCTTTTTTAATTGCTCCTGATTTTGTTTTTTCACTAAGTCTTTGAGCAACAGTTCTTCCCTTAGAGAATATTCCTGCAATCCTTCCGTCCATACCTCTTGCAGCCTGCAGACGTTCTGTTGCTTCTGCAATTTTATTGACATTTTTGCTTGCTACTGCAGCCCTCATCTCTTTAAGAAGCGGATCAATAGCCTTTCTGTCTATAGGTTTTCTTAACCATTTTGACCACCAGCCTTTAGTTCCGGTATCACGTACAGCCTGTTGAACCGCTATTTGTGCTTCCTGAAGTAATGCGGCATTTTTTCCCGCCCATTCTTTAGGAAGGACTTTAAATATCTCTTTTGCTTCTTTAGCACCTTTCCATGCATTTTTTGGGTGTAAAACCGATTGCAAATGTTCAAACGCCATCCAGCTTAAGCCTCCGGCTGCTGCTCCCATAAACCCTTCTTCAAGAGCATTATTTTTTGCATAATAATCTGCCAGTTTATCTATATCTTCCTGTGTTATTCCCTGCTGGAAAGATGTATTCGCAGACTGCGATTGAGAGTTTGTATTGTTTGCGTAATTTGACGGAATATTCTGTCCGAACCCCGTGTTATTATAACCATAAAAACTGGGATTTCCATACATTCCATACGGAGTATTAAAAACAGAGTTAGGTACATTGTATCCGTTGTAAACACTCGGACAATTCATGTTCATGCCTGACTTCCCGCCATACAGCATGAACTCCATATTTGCAAGATTGTTTATTGCAAAATTGTTCATAGAATTTTACCTAACCTTTTTAAATTTAACTAACCAGTTTGCGGAAAAATTAAAATTTTTCCTGCAAACTCTGGGGAACGGTTTCGATTTAGGCTACGTGCTATCCCGCACCTAGCCTAAATCTCACACACCTATGGTCGGATTTGAAAAAGTCGAAAAATTGTCATTTTTCAGACTTTTTCCACATCCTCTATATGATACAATATTTTTATGGCGGATTTAATAGAAAAATTAAAAGAAATCGGACTTAATACTTATGAAGCAAAGGTTTATGTTGCACTGCTTAAAAAGTATCCGGCAACAGGATATGAAGTATCCAAGCAAAGGTTTATGTTGCACTGCTTAAAAAGTATCCGGCAACAGGATATGAAGTATCCAAGCTTGCCAATATTCCGCAATCAAGAACGTATGATACACTAAAAGTTCTTGAAGAAAAGAATGTTGTTGTTTCTACAAACACAAAGCCTGTCACATATACTCCTATTAAACCCAAGCAGTTAACTCAGAGAGTTCAAAAGAAAATAAACTCTACAATAAACTACCTTGAAAAACACCTGCCAAACGTAAAAGAAGATTATAATGAGCCGATTATAACAATTACAGACAAGCAAAATATACAAGACAAGATTATTGAGGTTATTCAAAACGCAAAACGAGAAATATATATGGAGGTTTGGTCACAAGACTTCAAACTTTTTGAACAAGAACTTTTGAATGCTTATAACAGAAATGTTGAGATAAGAATAGTCGGATACGACAATTTCAATTCACGCTTTGGAATGGTTTTTGAACACGCATTTGCACGTGATATTGAGCTTTCATTGGGCGGAAGGATGATTATTATTGCAGTTGATGACAATGAAGGTGTTATTGGTAAAATATCTTCATTAAAAAATGATACTGCAGATACGAATATTATCTGGACAAAAAATCAGGGTATCGTGTTTATAATAAAAGAATTTATAGTTCACGATATGTATCTTATAGATGTTGAAGAAAATTTGGTAGAACAAATGAAATACATATACGGTAAAGGTTTAAAACGATTAAAAGATAAAGTCTTAGGCACTAACGCAACATACATGATTCATTAAAAAAGTCTTGGTTTTTAACCAAGACCTTTTTAGTTTATTCTTCTTTTAATTCTTCTTCTGATATATCTGCTTTATTATCTTTTGCCGGCTTAAAGATTAAATAAAAAGTTTCACCTGAGTCAATTTTAAGTTCCTGACCTTTTTCTACATATGAAAGCGGTGATTCTTTATAAACTTTTTTTACACCTGATTCAATACGATTGCCTTCTTCATTCTCAATCATACCTTCTGCAAGAGTAACGCCAGCAGTTAATCCTTTAACAAAATGATTACCTACTGTTAAAACAGCTTTTTTCCCTACTTTTACCTTATCTACTTTTTTAAGTTCTTCTTTTGAAATAACTTTTGAAGCATATTTACCGTAATAATTTTCTTCTATCGTAACTGTTTCACCGTTTGAAGTATAGGAAGTCGGGCATACCGCAAATGATGCAGAACGTTTGCCGCGCTTTGGATCTGTTACTTTTACAATATTACAGTGCATAACATCACCTTTTTTTAAAATATGACTTCCAAGAGTGCCGTCTTCTATTACACTAACATCAATGCTTTGAGAAGGATGTGCTGTATCAAACTCTCCAACTATTGAAACATGAACTTTATCATTTGCTGCATTTACTGTTGTCAGTGTAAAAAACAATGATAACAAAGATAATAGTATTTTATTTTTCATTTATTAGCTCCTTTATTATATTAGATTATTTTTTTGTAAAGTTTCTACAATATATTTTATGCCTTCTTTGGTTTTTGCAATAAAGTTTTCAGCAAGTTCTTCCGCCATTTTTAACTGTAAAACTTCAAGTATTTCAGCCTGCATGTACTGATACATAAGCGGAGATTTGGAAATTGAAGAAACCAAAGCTGTTGAAAACTCGTTTCTTGACAAAAGAGCAATTATTTCGTTAATTTGTAATAACTCATCCTGCGCCCAGTCTTTTGTATTAATTTTAAACGGTTGTACTTCTCCGAGAGTTATTGCAGTTGTATTTGCAATTCCCATAATAGGGATGTCTTTCATTGGTTTATTTTTTATACCCTGAATATTAGCA
>CACWIL010000023.1 GCA_902760905.1 uncultured bacterium | reverse complement strand
TAGTCTTTCCATCTTTAATGTTTCCTGCAAATATTTCTTCTGCTGTAGTTGGTGTATAAGATTTTACAGCTTCACTTGTTCTGTCAAACTGTTCAAGAGTTTTAAACGACTGCATTTTTGGAGTTTCACCATATTTCTTCATAACCATATTCAATGTATCATCGCCATATCTGTTAGAATATCTGATGTTTGTAACACCGCTTAATACTGATTTGTCAACTTCTTTAGAATCTTTACCGAGTTCTTCTGCTACCTTTTTAAATTTTGACAAAATTTCTGCATCATTAGAACCTGCTTCTGCATTAGTAAGTCTGGCGAGAACATCTTCATCCTTCTTCATCATTGCGCTTACAACTTTTGTAACTTCACCGTCTTTTATGAATACTGTGTATTTATCCGCAGGTGTTTCTACCTGAAAACTTCTTGTTACTGATACTTCAGGATTAAACGCTTGTCTCGATTCGGATATTGCCTGTTGAATACCATATTCATTTACGCCCGGCTGAATTTTGTTGCCGGCAAAAGTTTTTGTTTTGTTCGGAACCATTATTTTCAAGTCGCCATTACCGTTTTTAACTGCCGTTATTTTCTGCATAACCGTGTTAACATCATTATTATCAGATTTTCCTCTAATCTTATTTATTGCTTTTTCAAGATAACCAGATTTATGACATCTAAACAAAGCATAAGCCCCGGCACCTAATAATGTGACTGCCATAACTCCTTCTGCAAAATTTGAACTCTTTTGTACATCCTGAACTGCCGCATTATTGAAAACAACTGAATTATCTACACTGCTGCCTGTATTCGTACCGGCTGCACCGACTGCATTTTCGGCTGAATCGGTATTTGCTTTAAAATTTACATTATAACTGTTTGCTGCCTTCAAAAACCAAGTATTTGTCATTATGTCATTCCAGTTCATTGGAGTATATCCGCTAAACGCATTAATATTGTATTGCGGTGATGAAGTCATAAAATACCTGCCTTTCAATTAACCTTATTATTCCCTTATATACATGAAGTATTTCTCTCTTTGGAAATTGACTTTCTCGCAGGCTGCTCTTTACAAAACTTTACAAACGTCATTTCAAATATTATTTGCTTTTAGCCGTAATGCTAAAACGAGTCAGAAATGTTTGGAAATATTGCGCTCAGTTATTGTTTATGTTAGTATCAAAGAAAATAGCAGAAGTTAATATTTATAAGGAGTTACTATGATTTCAGTAAACGATTTAAAAAACGGCTTAACCTTAGAGTTAGACAACGGACTTTGGACTGTTGTTGAATTCTTACACGTAAAACCAGGAAAAGGTGCAGCATTTGTAAGAACAAAACTTAAAAATGCAGAATCAGGCAACGTTGTTGAAAGAACTTTCAGAGCCGGTGAAAAAGTTGCAAAAGCTATGCTTGACCGCAGAGAAATGCAATATTTATATAAAGAAGGCGCTGATTACGTTATGATGGATAACGAAACTTATGAACAAATTCAAATATCAGAAGACCAGCTTGGTGACGGTAAAAAATACCTTAAAGAAAACATGATTGTTCAAATTCTAAAGCACGATACAAGAATTATCGGTGTTGATATTCCTGCTCACGTTGAACTTGAAGTTGTTGACACTCCTCCTGCAGAAAAGGGTAACACAGCTCAGGGCGGCACAAAACCTGCAACCCTTGAAACAGGTGCTGTTGTTAACGTTCCGTTCTTTGTATCAAATGGTGATATAATAAGAGTTGATACAAGAACAAACGAATATTTAGACAGATGTTAGTTGAATATAGGTGAATAAAATGGATTTAAAACCGGAATACATAGAAAAATTAGCAAATATAATTACAAATAACGGATTGACTGAAATCTCGCTTGAAGACGGTGATCAGGCAATTACAATAAGAAAAGATTTACCGGAAGTTGTAGTAGGGGCATCTGCTCCTGTTGTTTCAGCTCCTTCAGCTCCGGTTGCTCAGCCTGTTGTTACAAAAGCAGAAGAAAGCGCTGAACCTGAAGTTCAGGGTAAAGCGATTACTTCTCCAATGGTAGGCACTTTCTATTCCGCATCAGCACCTGATGCTGCGCCGTTCGTTGAAATCGGTTCAAATGTTGCTGTCGGTGACGTTGTTTGTATTATTGAAGCAATGAAGCTTATGAATGAAATTAAATCTGAACAGGCAGGAAAAGTTACGAAAATTTGCGTTAAAAATGGCGACCCTGTTGAGTTCGGACAAGTTTTGATGTATGTTGAATAAAAGCGTAAGCCGGAGTGCAGCTACGGTGCGGCGTTGCGAGAGCAATGCCGGCAGGCAGCGAAATTCTACGTTGCTGTCGTAGCAATCTGTGATTGCACAGACGGCTAAAATAATTAATAATGGGATAATTAAAGAGAAATGTTTAAACGAGTATTAATAGCAAACAGAGGAGAAATAGCGGTCAGAGTAATAAGAGCTTGTCGTGAGCTTGGAATACCTACCGTTGCAATATATTCACAGGCAGATGCAGAATCTTTGCACGTAAGACTTGCAACTGATGCTTTTTGTATCGGGCCTGCACCGAGCAGTCAGAGTTATCTGAACATACCAACAATTATATCAACAGCTTTAATGATGGGCTGCGATGCAATTCACCCCGGGTATGGCTTCTTATCAGAAAGAGCAGAGTTTGCTGAAATTTGTGAAATGTATAATATCAAATTCATTGGGCCAACTGCAGCAGCTATGAGAAAAATGGGTGATAAAGCAACTGCACGTAAAACAATGATTGAAAACAATGTACCTGTTACTCCGGGAACAGGTATTGTAAGAACTCCTCAGGAAGTTATTGATTTTGCTCATAAAGTAGGGTATCCGATTATTCTGAAAGCTACTGCAGGCGGCGGCGGAAAAGGTATGAGAGTTGTAAGAAGTGATGAAGAGATGGAATCAAACTTCAACCTCTGCCGTCAGGAAGCAGAAAACTTCTTTGGAAACCCTGACGTTTATGCAGAAAAATTTCTTGAAAACCCAAGACATATTGAAGTACAAATCCTGGGTGATTCATTCGGAAATGTTATCCACCTTGGCGAACGTGACTGTTCTATCCAACGACGTCACCAAAAACTTTTGGAAGAAGCCCCTTCTCCTGCTATTGATGAAGAAACACGTAAAGAGATGGGCGCAGCTGCTGTTAGAGCTGCTAAAGCGATTAATTATGAAGGAGCTGGAACTTGTGAATTTCTACTCGACCATGACGGTAAATGGTATTTTATGGAAATGAACACCCGTGTTCAGGTTGAACACTGTGTAACAGAAATGATTTCTCAAATAGATATCGTAAGAGAACAAATCCTTGTTGCATCAGGCGAAAAACTCGGATATACGCAGGACGAAGTTAAGCTCAGAGGACACGCAATTGAATGCCGTATTAATGCAGAAGACCCTGAACATGACTTTATGCCTTGCCCCGGAACCATAGACGGATATTTTACACCTGGTGGTTTTGGTATTCGCGTTGATTCTCATGTTTACCCGGGGTATTCTATTCCGCCATACTATGATTCAATGCTCGGCAAACTTATCTGCTGGGGTGAAAACAGAGTTCAGGCAAGAAGAAGAATGTATCAGGCTTTAAAAGAATATGTTATAACAGGTGTTAAAACTACAATCCCGTTCCATCAGGAAATAATTGAAGATGAAGTTTTTTCAAGCGGAAAATTTAACACAGGATTTATTGAAGATTTTTACAAAAGACGAAATAAAGAAGGGTAAGACAAAAAATTATGTTAGATATTAAATTAATAAGGGAAAATCCGGATAAGATTAATGAACTTTTAAAAAGAAGAAATCCGGAATTGTCTATTGATAAAGTATTGGAAATAGATGCAGAAAGAAGAAAAATTCAGACTCAGGCTGACGAGCTTCGTGCCAAAAGAAAGACCGAATCACAAAAAATCGGTATGATGAAAAAGAACGGTGAAAATACTGATGCACTTCAGGAAGAAATCAGAGCTTTAGGAGATGAAGTTAAAGCATTAGAAGAGAAACAGGTTGAACTGGACAACGCTCAGAGAGATTTACTTCTTCACATTCCTAACACTCCTGATGAAACAACTCCAATCGGTCAGTCAGAAGATGATAATCCGACAATAAAAACATGGGGAGAACCTACAACATTCGGATTTGAACCGCTTGCACACTGGGATTTGTGTGAAAAACATAATATCGTTGACTTTGAACGCGGCGTAAAACTTTCTCAGTCAAGATTTACTTTGTACAGAGGAAAAGGTGCAAGACTTGAAAGAGCTATTATTCAGTTCTTCCTTGATTTACATACGGAAGAACACGGATACGAAGAAATTTTACCTCCGTTTATGGCAAATGCAGCTACTATGACAGGCACAGGACAATTACCTAAATTTGCTGAAGATATGTACAAATGCGTTGACGAAGATTTGTATCTGATTCCGACTGCAGAAGTTCCTGTTACAAACATATATTCAGGTGAAATACTGAGCGAAGAAGATTTACCGAAATATATGACTGCTTACACTCCTTGTTTCCGTCGTGAAGCAGGCTCTGCAGGTAAAGATACAAGAGGTTTAATCAGAGTCCACCAGTTTAACAAAGTCGAAATGGTTAAACTGACAACACCTGAATCAAGCAAAGAAGAACATGAAAAACTTACTCAAAATGCTGAAAGATGTCTTGAACTTTTAGGACTTCCATACAGAAGAGTTGCCCTTTGCACAGCTGACATAGGTTTCAGTGCCAATAAGTGTTATGACCTGGAGGTTTGGTTACCTTCATATAACACTTATAAAGAAATCTCTAGCTGTTCAAATTTCGGCGATTATCAGGCTCGCAGAGCAAATATCAGATACCGTGACAAAGAAGGTAAAATAAGATTTGTACACACTCTTAACGGTTCAGGTTTGGCAGTAGGAAGAACTTTTGCCGCAATAGTTGAAAACTTCCAGCAGGAAGACAGTTCAATTATCATTCCTGAAGTATTAAGAAAATACACAGGTTTTGACAGAATATAAGCATAAGGAATTAAGAAATAGCGAGGGCGGTTTTTACATTAGTAAAAACCGCCCTACTAATTCTTTTTCAGATTCCTACTTTTTATCGGCAAAATATTTTACAATTTTATCGTAACTATTATTTTTAATCCATTTGCAAGCATCATAACATGGCTTTGTAATTTTATCTGAATAATCTTTAAACTTTCCGTCACTGATTTTACTTGCCCAGTTATACTTATGAGCAAAAGCTAACAAACCAAATATTGCAGTAGCACCAAGTAATGTACCAACTACTTTTGTCGTTGCAGAGGTCTTTTGTTCTTCACCATAACCTCTAAAGCATACTGTATCCTGTTTTAGTTCATTATCAACCGTAAAAATTGAATCCTGACTATTTTTTCTTACACCAACTCCGCCGGTTGTTTCTTGTTTAGCAGTTTCAATTTTTCTGTCTGAAACACTGCCTGTTGTTTCTCCGCCGCGAAATGATACACTTGTCACCATACAAACCTCCAAATGAGTTTCTAACACTTCTACTACATGAAAAACATTTTGTTTTGGAAATTTGCCTTTTTTAAAACTTTTTGTTACAAAAGTTTACATTACATAAAATTTTTTCTTCTTTCTTCCAGTTGTTTACGGAAACAAACCTGAGATACATAATCCAGATCAGATTGTGCTATGTTTACAAACTGAAAAGAAGCTTTCAGAATCTTATCGTCTTCATCACTTCGAATATATTTTGCCTGAACATTTATTGTTTTTTGGGGCAAATATAATACCAATTTAACTTCTTCCGGAAAATCTGTAACTTTATCAAGTTCAATCCTCACACCTTTTGCTGAAATATCATAAGTTATACCGGAATAAGTTATATTTTGTTCATTTAATGTATATAAAATACTAACGTTTTCCTTAATCTTAACCCTGAAATATTCTCTTTTTTGCTGATATTCCACCTCGTCGGGTCGTTGCATTGAAAGAAGCATATATGCATCATCTTCTTCTATTTTTTTTAATATTGTTTTTGTTTTATATAAACCGTTTTCGCAGGCAATCCCGAGAGAAACCTCCTGAGGTACTTTAATATCCGGCAATTCATCAACTTTTATGCAAGCAAGAAGTTCGTGCTCGGTTATTAAGCGAATAGCAGCTTTTATACAATGAGCAAAATCATTGTTATCTTTGTATGTGATTTTTACATAATTAATATTTTCTGTATTTAGATTAAACTTCATTTTACTTTAGTAAACCTTCCGTTAATAATCTTGTAAACCCCGATTTTTTTACCTTTTTTATCATATTGTGCGTACTCTCCGCTTCGTGTTTTTCTGAATACACCTTCAGGCAGATTGTTTGCTTTTTTTGCTTCAAAATCAGCCCATACAGGTGAAATTAATAAAACAGATAAAAAAATCACTAACAACTTTTTCATAGTGATATTATACCATATTTTAGGCTTAGTGACAGTATTTTTGTAATATAATATTTGATATGAAAGGTATTATTTTTGATTTTAACGGAACTTTATACTGGGATTCACAGTTGCATTATGATGCATGGAGAGAGTATTCCGCTTTTCTGCGTGATAAACCTTTTACTGACGAAGAAATGCGTGACAAAATGTTTGGTCACACAAACTCAGACATAATTGAATACCTTATAGGACACAAACCCTCTAAGGAAATGGTAGACAAATACGGAAAAGAAAAAGAAGCTGTTTATCGCAAGCGTTGTCTTTTGGACCCTGAAAAATTTAAATTGGCTCCGGGTGCGATTGAACTTTTGGATTATCTGAAAGAAAACAACATTCCTCGCACAATTGCAACAATGTCAGAGTGGGATAATGTAGAGTTTTATATAAAAGAATTTCACCTTGAAAAATGGTTTGATATTGATAAAATAGTTTTCTCAGACGGGACAATACCCGGCAAACCTGCTCCGGATATATTCTTAATCGCAGCAGAAAAAATCGGTCTTAAACCGGAAGAGTGTATTGTTATAGAAGATGCAATTGCAGGAATTAACTCTGCGAAAAGTGCCGGAATAGGCAAAATTATTGCAATCGCATCACTTGAACCAATTGAGTTTTATCAGAATATGACAGGAATCCATCAGATTATTAAAAACTTTAATGAGTTTGACAGAAGTCTTTTAACAACTCCCGTTAAGATTTCTCTGTCTTAGCTTTTGATTTTTTATGGAAAATATTATTCCAGAGATTTTTAACACCTTTTGCTATAGTATTTCCTACCCATTTCATGCCACTCCAGACTCCTTTTGCAGCAGGTGCAATGACTTTTGTGCCAAACCAGCTCAAGCCATTACCTATACCTTTAAAAATAGTCGGCATTAACGGAACCAATGCAGTACCTGCAGCAAATCCCAAACCGAAACCCAAACCGCTTCCAATGCCGCCATATCCAAATCCGAAACAGCTGTTCATAAACATTCCTCCTCCGCAGCAGCATCTGCCGGGATAGAATGTGCTTGAGAATACTTTTTTGCCGTTAACATTTACTGTTGTATTATAAATATCGCCGATCATGGAAATAATCCCTTTTTTTATACTTTCTCTATTTATATAAAGTATTTTTAAGAAAATTAATTGCCATGTTTGTAAACAAATGTTAACTTAGTCGTTTAATAAATCCATAGTCGTAATGCTCTTAAATCTTGCAAACAAGGAAGTCGGAAAAACATCAACATAGTGTCTTAATTTAAGAGCAGAGGAATTATAATCATCTTTGAGTTTATTGAAGGCTGATTGTAAATAACAATATTTTTTTATGTATTCATTTTCAGGTTCTTTTTCAAGAATAGAATCCGTAAATTTCTGAACATTTTCAAAAACAGAGTTTGCATACGCTATAATCATTTCATTTCTGTCTTTCTCAAGAGAAAAATTTTGTGCCTGAATAATTAACTTCTTAGTATTTTGAACAAGCGTTCTGTTTTCCAGGGATAATACGTGAAATTGAGAAAACATATTTATAATCGCATCATATTGCTGTAAAAGTTCATCAAAAACTCTTTTCATTGACTTGTCAGCATTACGTTTTGCATACAAAAGCAATAAATATTTTATTCCACACCATAAACATATAAAAACAACTGCAATAAAAATCAGTTTTAATAAAATCATATAAACCTCTTTTCACACATTAATATACCACACAAAAAGTTTTTAATATATATTTCCATAAACCCAGTATGTCCTGAGAACTTTTTTAACATAATTTTTCGTTTCTGGATAAGGAATCTGTTCAACAAATTCATCTGTATCGTTATAATTTATTTTTGTAAACCAACCGGTTACAGAACCTATACCGCCATTATAAGCAGATATTGCATACAAATCCCTTCCGAGCAAAGATTTCTTTAAACCGGAATAGTATAAACTTCCAACTGCAATATTTGCAGGAATAGAATCTGCAGGCTTTGAGATTCCGTATTTTTTTGCTACTTCAGAGTATGTCAAAGGCATTAGCTGCATTAGCCCTGTTGCTCCTGCAAGGCTTTTTGCTTTAGGATTAAAATGACTTTCTTCTTTTAAAATAGCCTGCAAAACAATCGGATTATTGTCGCCCTTTGCTTTATCCACAATATCATAATAGTGAAGCGGATATGCCAGACGCCATCGTAAATCATCAAAAGAAGGTTTTGACGGTAATTCCTCTAATGCATTTCTTGCCATTACCGCAGAAACTGTATAATCTCCTTTTTCATAAGCAATCCAACTCTGAATAAATTTGTCTTTTTTACACAGCTCTTCCACCAAATCGTAGTCTTTTAATATTGCAAGATGCACAACAAGGTTATTATCCAGTGATTTTTTGTAAGGAAAAACTACCGGCTTTCCCATTAACTCAAGAAATGGTAAAAATCCATCATCTTTATACAAATTGTTACTCGCTCTGAATGCATAGTAACTGTCAGGGAAATTGTGCATTACCTGTTTATAATAATTATTTGCATTTTCATAGTGCTTAAGCTTATAAGCAATTCTACCCATATAATAATTTACCGCAGGTGCAGATTTTGCATTTGGGAATTTTTTTGTATGCAATATTCCAAGCCTTTGCGCATCATAATATTTTTTTTGCAAATATTTACTTAAAAATATGTTATACAAAGAATCTGCAGAAAACTGTCCGTTTGGATATTTTTCGTAAAGAGTTCTGAAACAAGCCTCCTTAACTCCTTGGTCAACAACTTCGTTACAGTTTAAGTATGCAACATAATCTGCGCCTGTTGATTTCAAATTTATTGACAGGAGTTTTTGAATACCCTCTTTTCTCGTTGCAAAAGAAGAAATATATCCATCTATAACATCATAAACATCCTTCGGTTCTGCAGTATTTAAAAAGTTTTTAAAACCTTGTTCTGCATATTCATTAGCTTTTTGCTTGTTACCCAGTTTATATTCGTTTTTCGCAAAATCAGTCCAACTCTCGGAAATAGTTGTTTTATTAAGAAAGTCTTTTGCTTTCTCATATTCACCATTAAGATAGTAACTTTTTGCAATCAAAAGATTATCATAATTAGTTAAATTTACATCAAGCTTCGTTATCTCATTTATTGAATTTACTGAAAATCTTCCGTCGGGAGCTTTTTGGATATATTCTTTAAAATACAGCAAAGCTTTTTCCTGAGATTTTTTTATTTTTTTTGCTCTCTTAGGAGGATTCTGAACCTCTATCATCCCAAGATAATAGTTTGATGCAATTGCATAATCGCTGGAAGGATATTTTTTTATAATTTGGCGGAAATGTTTTTTGGCACTTCTATCTTTTAATTCATACAAAAGCACAGCCATATTATAATGACTTATCGGCACAATTGCAGTTTTCGAGTTTGAATGCACAACTTTTTTATACTTTTTAACGGCAAGTGCTTTTTTATCAAGAGCTGTTGCACATCTTGCCTGACGGAACAGTGCAGCATGTTTTAAGTTTGAATTGTGCGGTATTTTACCAAATGCAACAAATGCATGTTCATAATCATTAGTTTTGTATATTTTTAATGCCTCTGCATATCCGGTATAACCTTTAGAGTCCGCTGATATGTTTGAATATATAAAATATCCGGCAGCTACAATAAAAAGAAATATTACTATATATAAATCTATTTTTTTTCGTCTTCTCATTAAAATCTTTTCCAATACTATAATTATCCGCACACATTTATATGTGTTGCATACCCTCCGCCATTTAATATTCTAATATATATTTATGCAAAATCAAAATCCTGTAATAAAAAATTACATTTTTTATCCGATACCCCGGGTTCTGAAAGAAAAAAATGAGACTAAAAACACTGATATCAAGCAGTTTTTATTAAAAACCGATAAGAATAAGATTTCTTTCATAAACTTCATCTAAAGGCAGAGTGTACTCTATTATATCAAGAACTTTTGCTCTGTATTTTGATAATACGGATTTTGCTCTGTCTATTTCTTCAAGCGCCTTTTTTGATTTGTATGCAACAAAAACTCCGTCTTTTTTTAACAGAGGAAGTGCATACTCTGTAATTATCGGTAAATCTGCAACAGCACGGCTCGTAATTATATCAAATTTTTGTTCTTTAAATTTTTCCACTCTGCCACACACAAGATTTATATTTTTAAGATTAAGTTTTTCTTTTATTGTATTAACAGCATTAATTTTTTTTCTGATACTGTCTATTCCAAATACGTTAATCTCAGAATATTCCAGAGCAATCGGCACGCAGGGAAAACCACCACCGCATCCGATATCCAGAAGAGTTTTGTTTGCCATATCAATTTTTGCTAATTTTATTGCTAAAGAATCATATACATGTTTTTCAAACAAAAATTTTTCATCATTTTTTGATATAAGATTCTGTTTTGAATTTTGTTCCAAAAAAACATTTTTAAATTCTGAAAAATCGTGCTCTATATCAAACTCTTTATTCATATTTGCGTTCCAAATCCTCGAATTCTTGCTGAGGAACTCTCAATTTCATATCATTTATACGCTCCTCTATCTTTGAAATATCAACAACATTTCCAAAATTCTGTGCAACCCTTCTTGCACTGAAATATTCAACCAAAGCTTGTTTTGTTTTATCTTTACAGTTGTAATAATAATCTCCAAGCGCAATTGCTGACTCTAAAATATAAAACTCTTCATTTATAAACTCGGCACTTTGTTTGGCTTCTTGTAAATATTCAAGCGCTTTTTCAGATTTTATTTTCACATAAATCTTTGCCAGATACGAAGATGTAAAGTATATTCCGTCATAGTTATTGTTTGATTTTTCAATATTATACGCTGTCAAAAAATAGCTTTCAGCTTCTGCATATTTTTCATTATCATAGTAACACGCACCCATATTTGAATATGCAAGCGACTTATAGTTATTGTCCGTCTTTATTTGAATACATTTGTTATAATATTCTAATGCAGATTTAAAATCCCCTCTGTCTTCGCTCACCAAACCAAGCTTAAAATAAAGTTCTGCTTTTCTTTCTTCAGTTGTATTTTCATCTACTGATTCAAGAGCTTTAATATAATACTTGTAGGCATCTTCCGGTTGTTTTTCATCATTATATATATTACCTAATCTTACACACGCATCAACCATTAAGGATTGAGGTGTGTCAACAGAATAAATAGTTTTCTTAATTGTTTCTTCCGCTCTGCCTGTTTTATACATTGCATAATACAACTCCGCAAGTTCATAATAAAGATAATTCAGGTTAATATATTCATCATTTTTTTTGTAATAATTTTCTGCAAGCTCATAATAATGCTGGGCATTATCGTAATTGTTGATAGCGAAATACAGCCTTGCAAGTTCTACCCTTATCTCAGCAAGTGTATTTAAATCAACCTTAAAATTCTCTGTTATTTTTATATACTTGTCTATTGCATCAGTATATGCTTTTTGCTCTGCCAGTTTCTTGGCGGATTCCATTTCACTATTAATATTACTTTGTTCTTTGGAAACAGTCTGTTTAACTTCATTTTGAGATTTTGTTTCTGTTACTTTTTTTGTTTCTTCTTTTTTCGGCCCCTTCTCTAATTCGGAGATTTTATTGTTATGATATTCTATCTCAGCCCTCAAAGCTTGCCTTGATATTAATATAGCCCTGTTCTGCAAAGGTTCTTTGAGCTCTTTTTCATAAATGTGAACAATATACTTATGAAGCTTGATTTCCATTTTTACAGGAATAGAAATATCGATATCTTGTTGAAAATAATCCTGAACATACAATATTTCATCCGCCTGAAAGACCACTAAATTGTTTTTCAGATATTCAACAGAATAATCGTCATACAACTCAAGAATTGCAAGAGCATTAAGGCTTATACCATGTCGTATTGTACGTAAAAACCAGAAAAAACTTCTTATTGCATCAGGAATTAAATTTATATATGTCATTCCCAAAAAAGAATCAAAAGACATTCCGGAAAGCTTAAACTTCGAAATAAAATCATTCAGAGATATCTTCATAGACTGAATTATTTTTATGGACAAAACAGTATAATAATAATATCCCCTTGAATATTTATAAAAATCAGTTACGGCATCTTCCGTTGTACGAATTTTATTTGATTTGATATATTCCGCAAAAATTTCTTTTGTTAGAGCTTTAAGAAATATTTTTTTATAAACTTCAACATCACCCAATACAGATTGAAGCATTGCCCTTGTCGATATAACTATTTTAACATTTGTATTTTGAGCAACAACAGACAGACAATCTACTATAAGCTGCCTGTTCTCCTGAGAGATATCATCATATGAGTGCAAAATGATAACAAAAGGTTTTTTTATTGCAGAAATATACTGCTGAAACTTTACATTCAAAGTCGTGATTTTTGCGGTATGTATAACTGCCTGTGATATGGAATTTTTTTCTATTTTATCTATAAAATATAATAAAATATCATCACAAACTGTAGATGCTTTACAATAATACTCAAGTTTTATAACATCTTTATGCAAAAAATCAGTTGTGTAATTTATAAACTGACGTTTACCCGTTCCGATAAAACCATGTATATACAGCAATTTACCGTCAGATGAAAAAAAATCTATTGCTTTTACCACTTCAGCATAATGATTTTTTAGCAAAAAGCTGTTAATTTTTAATGATTCAGGAAGAGCTAACTCGTCTGTATTTATATTTTCCAGAAATTTATATTCCATAAAATGATTTTAAATGATTTTAAGCCTTTTTGCAAACAGGGAAAATATAAAAATTTTTTCACCAATTCAGGCTCTTATATTCTAACAAGGGAATCCATTGGTATTAAGCAGTAGTAAAACTTACAATAACGGGAAAGTATTTATAAAATGTTAAGTATATTTAATTATACGAGTTTGCGGAAAAATTAAAATTTTTCCTGCAAACTCTGGGGAACGGTTTCGATTTAGGCTACTGCTATCCCGCACCTAGCCTAAATCTCACACACCTACGGTCGGATTTGAAAAAGTCGAAAAATTGTCATTTTTCAGACTTTTTCCGCATCCTCATACAAATACACCGTTTTTTTATGTATAATATAACTCAAGGAGAGTTTAGTATGATAATAAAGATTTTCGAATTAATTTTAACAGTAATAATTTCCTATTTAATAGGTTCTATATCAACCGGATATCTGATTGTTAAATCAAAAACCGGACAGGATATAAGAACAATCGGTTCCGGCTCAACCGGAGCTACAAACGTTAAGAGAGTTCTCGGCAAAAAATGGTTTTTTATTGTACTTCTGCTTGATGCATTTAAAGGTGCTCTTCCTGTAATTTTGGCAAAATTATTTGTAACAGCAGGCGCAGGACTCGGTTTAGCCCCTGTTATTGCTGCAGTTTCAGTAATCATAGGACACAGCAAATCAATATTTCTTGGATTTAAAGGAGGAAAATCTGTAGCTTCCGGAGTCGGAACAATACTTGCACTGAACTGGATTGCAGGACTGATAATAGCAGTAATCTGGGGAACAATTACATATACAACAAAATACGTTTCTGTAGGCTCTATTATTGCGCTTGCGCTTTCACCGTTTATTATGTACTTCTTAGGTTCACCTATTGCTTATGTCTGCTATTGCGCTTTAGGTGCAATCTATATAATTTACCTTCACAGAGAAAATATTAAACGCCTAAAAGACGGCTGTGAAAACAAAGTAAGATAGAGGTAATCTCAGAAATTTAAAAATTCTGATAAAGACAGGTCAAACGCTTTGGCAATGCTGTTTAATTTGCTAAAAGTTACATCGTTTTGTGCTATTTCTATATTACCTAATGTTGAACGACCAATTTTTGCACGGTATGATAACTCATCCTGAGTGATTTTGTGCAACTTCCTCAGTTCTTTTATTCTTTTGGCTAATTTTTCGAGCAAACACTTATCCATAATCAAATTGTCCGCTATAATGACAAATATACAAACCGCCACACGGAAAGAATCTCTTTAAAATATAAGTTATAGGGATTCTTCACCCCTAAATTATTATTGGGTTCAGAATGACAATATTTTACTGTAACATTGTATATAGTTACAGTAAATTTATTTGGAATATAGTTAAACACGTATTTTTATTACCTTTTTATTGTTCATTGCCGTACAAATACAGCGGAATAACCTATACCGAATGGTTAAACGATAATAATAAAAAAGAATAACAATATAAAACTTTACTTTTAGTTATCTTTGTAATTTAATAATGATACTGGGTTGGGAAAACTCAAATTTGGTAGATATTTTATTTACCCCCTTCCCTAGTTCATTCAGAAAGCGAAATATAAATTTTTGAATAATCAAAATATAAAACTGGCAAAGTTTGCAGGGTTCTGTTACGGTGTTAAAAGAGCCGTTGAAACAGCAAAAAAATTGAAACAGGAAAACCCTGATAAAAATATTTGCATTTTAGGCGAACTCATTCATAACACAGACGTTATTAATGAGCTTGAAGCTTTAGGCATAAAAACAATTTATAAAGTTCCGGAAAAAGGGAATGGTATTTGTATAATACGCTCTCACGGAGAGAGTCCCGAAACTTTTGAAAAAATCAAAAATGCCGGTTTTGAACTTGTTGATCTGACTTGTCCTGACGTAAAAAAAGTTCAGCAGTGTGCAATAGAGCTTGCTCAAAATGATTATTTTGTAGTAATCGTAGGCAAACCAAATCACCCCGAAGTTATGGCAATAAAAGCAAATGCTGATTTATATTCGGATAAAGTTGTTGTAGCGACAACAATAGAAGAACTTGAACCATACGCAGACAAAATTAAATCACATAAAAAAGTAGGTGTTGTTGTTCAGACAACGCAAATGGTTTCTTCTTTAAATCTCGTTGTAAACTACCTGAACACAATTGCAAAAGAAGTTTTGATTCACAATACAATTTGTCAGTCAACCGCAATGCGTCAAAAAGAAGCAAAAGAACTTGCTTCTGAAAGCGATTTAATGATTGTTGTAGGCTCAAAAAAGAGTGCAAATACAACTCATCTTGCAGAAATACTTAAAAACTGCACAAAAACTATTCACATAGAAAATGACAGCGAACTTGACAAAAACATATTTATAAAAGCACAAAACATAGGAATAACCGCAGGAGCATCAACTCCGCAAATAGTAATAGATAAAGTCATAAACAAAATAAAGAAAGGAAAATAAAAAATGACAACTCAAACATTAGACGAATTTGAACAACTGTTAGAAGAAAGCTTTGCTAAATCTAACAACATTGCTGATATCGTTGAAGGTACGGCAATTAAAAAAGAATCAGAAGGCTGGTTAATCAGCGTTAAAGGCGCTAAAATGGAAGCTTATCTTCCTAACAAAGAAATCCCTGAAGGCGAAGATATTGAAGTTGGCGACATCAGAGAGTTTTATGTAACAAAAGAAGAAAACAACGAAGATAGCATGCAATTATCTCTAAAGAGAATAGCTTACGCTCAGGCTTGGGCTCAACTTAACGACGCTAAAATTCAGGGTGACACAATCCTTGCTAAAGTTGAAAAGACTGTTAAAGGCGGTGTTCTTGTTGATATAGCAGACCTTAAAGGCTTCATTCCTTCTTCTCAGTTAAGAACAGGTACTCCTTTTGAAGGTCTTGTTGATACAAAAATCGAAGTTAAAGTTCTTGAAGCTGATCCTAAGAAAAACAAACTTATCCTTTCACAAAGACAAGCTGTTGCAGAACAAAGAGATCAGGTTGTTGATAACGTTCTTTCAACTCTTGAAGAAGGACAAATTGTTTCAGGAAATGTTGTTAGAATTACAGACTTTGGTGCTTTTGTTGACATCAACGGTATTGACGGTTTACTTCCTATCTCTGAAATTTCTTGGCAGAGAATTAAACACCCGTCAGATGTTCTTACTTTAGGTGACACTATCGAAGTTAAAATTATCAAAATCGATAACGAACTCAAGAGAATCTCTTTATCATTAAAGAGAATGGGTGAAAATCCATGGCAGCAAATCGAAGGACAATTTGAAGAAGGTCAGGTTGTTAAAGGAACTGTTAACAAAGTAACTACTTTTGGTGCTTTCATTAACATTTTCCCTGGCGTTGAAGCATTATTGCCTGTAGCTGAAATGTCTGACGAAAATGTTAATCCGTTTAACCTCTTCAAAGTTGGCGACGAAGTTGATGTTCTTATCAAGAAATTCACTCCGAAAGAACACAGAATCGCTTTATCTGTAAAAGATATTAACAAGTAGTCACTTTTTCTGAAGAAAAAGTAACCAAAAAGACTTTTCGTTTTTGGTCGGCGGGATTAAAATAACTCGTTTAATGCGAAACTTGTTCATCCCGCCTCTCGAACAGACTAAAAGATGGTTGGTATAGTTTAAAATTAATAATAAACAGAAGGCGGGTTGAGAAAATCTCAACCCGCCTTTTATGCTTGATATTAAAACTTGTCTAAGTCTTTATTTCAAAATTCTAATAAAAGATTAATATTGACACCAATAAATTCTGCTAATTCCAATATTTTTCCTAATGACATATTTGCTTTACCACATTCTATATTAGCAATATAGTTTTGTGACACGTTCATAATTTCTGCCAATTGTTCCTGTGTTAAATCTTTTTTAATGCGTTCTATTTTGACATTCTTACCAAATTTTTTAAGTAATTCTTGTTTATTCATACTTATAAGTATATAAATATTGACTTATAAATATAATAGTGTTATAAGTTATAAATTATAATAAATAAATTATATTATTAGGTTAAACTATATGACTAAAAAAGTTTTAGACATTATTTGGAAAATTATAAAATTTATATGGAATATAGTAAAACACATTTTTCTTCTTTATCTGTATTGTACTTCTACTGAGAAATACAATGTTACATATGAGGAATGGTTAAAAGGCGATTATAAATAAAACGGTTTGCTAAAAGCAAACCGTTTTATTATGTTTATTCTTCTGACGTTTTTTCATAATTTTCAATTATTGGTTCTGTTTGAACTTTTGGTTCTGTGTCTTTAACTTTTTTATTTGTTCCGTCTTTTATAAACAAGTGTTTAACTTTGTATTTAAGCGTTTTCTTTTCTTCTTCAAGCGCCTTGGCTTCTGCGATTGCTTCTTCGATGTTTGTTGCAGTCGAACCCTCAACCTCTTCAGGAAGTGAGTTTACAAACTCTACTGCTTCATCATACTCGGTCTTTGAAGAAAGCCATTTGAAAGATTTAACCAATGTCAAAGGTTTAGCGGCATCACCTCGTACTTTAAGCTGGAACTTAGCTGCGCCTGAATCTACATAGCTGTTTTCAAAAGCTGGCAGGGTTGCAAGTTCATTTTCAGGAACAACTTCGCAGAAAAGAGAAAATGCTTTTGCGGTTACCACATTCATGCTTGCCGCACTGTTCATAAGGTTAACCGGATTAATTGCGTTCAAAGGTCCGAGAACTTTTGATATTATTGATGACATTTTTGCTCTGACTTTCATATCGGCATAATTTCTTACAACATCAAAATCACCAAATATGTGTAATGTTAGAACATTGCCCAGTGAAGTAATCGGATCTAAGTGACAAACTCCGCTGTCCATATTTATATGTCCTGTCAGCAATGCAAAATGAGTTGTATCAATAGATGTCAAAGAATCAATTATTCCGCCGAGAGCAGTCTGGAAGAATTGTGATTCTCTTATATTTTCTGCAATTATAAGATTTTCGATTTTACCGAAAGGTCCAAACTGTCCGTTTGTAACCGTAAAGTTAATGTCACCGTTGATACCCTTCATTTGCTCCTGAGGAGTTTTTGCAGCTCCGTCAATTGAAAGCTTTGCATCAAATTTAGCCGTTCCGGAAAGCATATCTTTCATACCTGCAGCATCAAGCAGCGCTTTAGCAACATTGATACCTTCACCGTTTAAATCAACATTAACCAAAGTTTTAACAAGATCTACAAATATATCACCGTTTACTCTGCCGTTGAATATATTTGTTCTTACTCCTCTTAAACCTAATATATTCTGTCTTAATGCCATTCT
>CACWIL010000022.1:7842-22905 GCA_902760905.1 uncultured bacterium | reverse complement strand
ACTTCGCACTTCGTTCAAGCTAAAATAAAAACTAAAAAACAATTTGCTCAGTATGACGAAATTGTAGTACTTTTTACTGTAAAATAGTATATAGTCACTAAAAATAATTTATTAAAGATTGATATAGTCCAGAAATGCATTACAGCCTTCAACGATATCCTGATATGCTTCTTCAAAGTTTCCGGTATACCATGGGTCTTTAATGTTACGTGGTTGGGCGGTAAAATCCAATAATCTGTGTGTTTTATGCTTAATATCAGGACCTGTTAAAGCTTGAATATCTCTGATATTATTGTCATCCATTGCTATAATATAATCATAATATTCATAATCCCTTTTTCTGATTTGACGGGAATAGTGCTCTTCAAATGGTATTCTTTTTGTTTTAAGTAATTCTTTAGTGCCATAATAAATACCTGCATGGCACATTTCGTTATAACTTTCGGTTGCAGCAGAATCAATTTCAAAATTATTAGATAAACCCCGTTCTTCCACAATTTGCCTAAATACAAACTGTGCCATTGGTGAACGGCAGATATTCCCTAAACATACAAATAAAACTTTAATCATACAACCTTTTTATATATTTAATCTTTGTCACTCGGCAATGAAAATACCAAAGTTACGAACCAGCCAATAACTGTTATTCCAAGCAATAAATTACACAAATATAATGCAAGCATATTGTCTTTATTATTTTCAATGGCAAGAATTGTCGGTAAAAAATATATATAAAGAAAAATTTCAGAAACAATAAAAGCAATAATGTAATATAAACAGTACATACCTGCATTTATGTCTTTACCTGAAGCTGCAAAAACTGTTATAGCAAAGCTTGCCGCAAATGCTTTTAAGAGTATTCCGATATGGTATGGAATCTCGTGTATATTATGTTTTGCCGGCGGTTCAAAATCGGGAATTTTAAATATTGCTCCGCAGCGTTGGCAAAAATAATCATCTATATTTACGGGAGCTTTGCATCTTGTACAAAACAAATCCGGTGTATCAGGTATTTCCAGTTCATATTTACAATATTTACATTTTTTTGCATCTTTGCGTATTTCATTTCCGCAGTGTCTGCACAATTTTGTGTCGCTCATGTTATCTCCTCAATGTTATTTTACTAGAATTATAAATATATTCATAGCATTGTTACATTTTGATTATAATTGTTACAAAATTAATAATGCATAAATGTTGTATTTTGTGTTATTTAAATTAGTGATTATGTGTTATGTATAGTTTTTTATTGACGTTAACTTGTTTTATTTGTAAACTTAATTATATAAGTCCAGACAAAAAGAGGGGGGGATATGGAAGAACTTAAGAAGTTTAATACAACAAAATTTTTGAGTTTTGCACTCGGATTTTTTGGTTTGCAATTTGCATGGCAGATGAGAATAATTTTATCAGGTCCCGTAACTGAAAATCTCGGTGCATCTCCGTTTATATTTGGTTTGATTTGGCTTGCAGGTCCGTTTACAGGAATGGTTGTGCAGCCGCTAATTGGTGCACTGTCAGATACCTTGACACAACGTACCAGTTTTGATTGAGTGTACGGCGGTCTCTGGAAATGAAGACCTCGCATCACACCATAGCTAGACTTTGATTCATTATCTTGAACAAAGTTAATCGGTCTTACTTTCTCATTGAACTCCCTCTGCGAGAAACTCTCAAAAAAATACCCACGGGCATCTCCAAATACTTTAGGCTCAATGCTCAATTTATCAATACACCCGCTTGCTGCACTGTGTTTTGCTGCGATAATGATTTGGATTCTCGATGCCTGCGTCAACATTGCTCAGGGTCCATACAGAGCTTTGGTTCCTGATGTAGTTCCTCCTGAACAGCATTCGGTTGCAAACTCATATATCAGTCTTGCAATTGGCTTAGGTTCTGTTGTTGCTGCCGGTACAGCTCCGTTTTTAAAATGGGCATTTGGTTATCAAATGTCTATAAATGCTCAGTTTATTATGGCTGCTTTAGCATTCCTGCTTGGTATGACATGGACTTGTATGATGATTAAAGAACGTAAGTATCAGCCAAAAGAAGATGAAAAAACAGAAAAATTTAATTTTATACAAAGTTTAAAAGACTTTTTTGCACTTTCACCAGAAGTCGGTAAAATATGCTGGATGCAGTTTTTTACTTGGATTGGTAATATGTGTATGATGATATACTTTACTCAATATGCAATTCATACTGTTTATGGTGTTCCTGATTTATCAGCTGTAAGTGAAGCTGTTAAATCATCTTATGATCACGCTGTTCTTACCGGAACAAATTTCTCATCAATTTGTTTTGCAATATTTAATTTGGTTTGTTTCCTGGTTGCAATCCCGATTGGTGTAATGGCTGTTAAATTTGGAAACAAAAAAGTACATGTTATATCAATGATGTCAATGGCATTAGCGTTTATAGGAATGGCATTCATCCATGAGCCTAAATTTGTTGCGTTATTAATGGGGTTATCAGGTTTAGGTTGGGCAAGTATTTGTGCACTTCCGTTTGCTATGCTTTCTCAATATATCAAGCCGGGTACTGAAGGTTCTGTAATGGGTATATTTAATATATTTATAGCAGGTCCTCAGGTGTTTGTTTGTACACTCGTTTCTTGGTTTATTAATAAATGCTCATTTAATGTATTAGATGGTGTAAATTACCACTGGGAATATACATTTATAATAGGTGCAGTTTGTCTTGTAATTGCATCATTGATTGCACTTCGTGTTAAAGATAAAACAGTTGAAGCATAATTGCAGCATAAATAATATTACAAAAGTCCCGGTTCAGCTTTTGAGCCGGTGATTTTTTCTCTTAGGAAGAATATCAGTTCTGGTAATGCAACAGCTAACAAAAAGCTGCTTATCCCAACATTAGCCGCAATGTTAGCTGACTTAATTTTAACTGCCCTTTTTGCATATTTTGTAATATCTTTGCTCTTTTTTACTTCTGTAGAGAATTTATTTATCTCTTTTATTAATTCATTTATTTTTCTTGTATCAACAAATTCTCTTGGATCTCGTACTCTGTTTTCAAGGAACTTTACACCACAATATTCTTCACACAATTTTGAAAATCTGCTATTAGGATTTTTATCTAAAAACTCAATCACATTTTTTCTTGTTTTTGGCATTTTAATAGAGTTATTTTTTATTGCTTCCAGAAACTCGTTATCATTCATTAATTTCGGGTCGAGGTTTACATTTGTATTAAATAGCTTCATTGAAAGCTTATCAAGCCCTTTGGCAAGATAAACAGGGAATACAAAATTCAAAAACATCATCATTGAATTCTTAAATCCGAGTTCCATTTGTTCGTATCTGTTTCTTCCTGTCCAGACACGTCCGATAGTCAAACCTCCGTCAGTTACAGCCATTTTGTTGACATTGGACATGTTAGCCATAGTTGACACCAGTCCCTTGAAAGACGGTATATTCCCGCTGTATTTTCCGGACGAAGGGGTGATGGTGTGAGTTCTGCTTTCCTGTTTTTTTCTTATTATTTCTGTAAGTTTAAAGTTTAGTTTAGGCAGAATGAATCCCATTAATGCAATAGGAATAAGGGTAGTTAGTGCAAATTTTCCGGCTTGTAAATTTTGGTATTTATTTTTGTTAGCTAATGCTTTTTGTAAATCTTTGACTTCTTCAGGTGCTTTTTCTTTAAATTTTTCTATATTATACTTAATCCCCTGAGCTTTGCGTTCCTTAAAAAGACTCATATTTACTCCTGCATTATAACCGCATTTTTTTATAGCTTTATTGCATAATGTACCTATAACAACAGGACCGCCCATCCAGATTGCAGATGTACCGTACTCGTCAATAAATCGTTCTCTTACAGCATTATTTGCCATCTGTTGTGATTCTTTAATATTCTGGTTATATGTTAAACCGAGCTTTGCAGGAATTTCAATACAACAGTCACGAACAAAAAGAGGTGCTATTCCCCTGTTATTTCCAACTGCTGATATTATATTTATAAATGACATTAAAATTATCTCCTTTAATCGTACTCTACTTTCTCTTAAATATCCCGAAAGAGCCGATTAAAAGAGTTTTTAGAGAAAACGCAAAACTCTGAGCCCTTTCGGGTTTATATGAGTATGATGATGTCTTGCGTAAAAATATGTCATAATCTTTTCCTTCTTAACTAATTTTAACATGAACGCAATGTTTGTAAATATTGAAGAAGTATATAATATCTTTATTCTACAAATTTTCCGTCAAAAAGTTCAAGAACCATTTTTTCCTGATCAGACCCAAAATTTGTTAAGTTAATTAAATCTTGTTTTTGTGATTTGACTTGTTGTTCTGTATCCTGTTTTTGATTGGGTTCTGATTTAACATTTTCTTCTATTTTTTCAATTTGTTTATCTATCTTTTTTTTTTCTGTTTGGGATAACTCTGCCGGTTCTGAATCTGAAGTCTGTGCATTACTAATTTTAGAGTCATCAGATATTGGAAGTCTGACTGTGATTTTTGTATCTGCATTATTAAACAGAATTTTGGCAGCATTAACCAGCAGATCTTTCTTATTGGTATTAGAATACTGAGCTACAAAATTTTCTGTTTTAAAAGTTATTATAATCTCATCTTTCGTAATTTTAACAGGTGTTCCCATCTGTTTAAGAAGAGCTCTCGCCGGAACACTGTTTATATTTCCCAAAAGTGCTTCCCACATTGATATTATATCAGTTCTGTCAGCTTTTTTTGACATTGGAGGCGGTGAAAATGTATCATTTTCATCTTTAATTACTTCTGTTTTTTGTACATCTTTTAGGTGTTCATTTGAATGTTCTTTGGGCTTATTTGGAGTATTATTTTCTTCCTTAATAATATTTTGTACAGGTTGTTTTACGGAAATGGAACTATGTCTTGGCTCTGCTATATTACCACTTTCAAGTGCTTTTAATCTGTTATTTAAATCGATTAGCATGGTATTTTCAGTTAAATTGGCAAGATCAATAATAGCAACTTCTAACCATAAGTGCTGATTTGATGCGATTTTAACTTCTTTTATGTAGTATGTAATTTTTTCAAGTAAAAATACAATTTGCTGTGTTTCCAGTTTTCCCTGCTGTTTTTTCAGTTCATCTGTCTGCAGTGAGTTTAATCCGGTAAGCTCTGTAACTAAATCATTTTTACAGTTTTTAACAATTAATAGATTTTTAAAATACTCTGATAAATTTGTTAAAATTTGAAGCGGTTCGTTACCTGAATTATATATTTCATTCAGGATTTCAAGTGCATCATTTGGTGATGAATCTATAATTTTATCACTAAGATTTTTTAATACATCAAAAGATATTCTGCCCAAGACCGAGTTCACATCATCAGAGGTAATCTCTTTTGAAACACCAAGCAAACTTAACTGGTCAAGGAGTGAAATACTGTCACGCATTCCTCCTGCAGAGTTTTTTGCAATAGACAGCAGAGCATCATCCGTAATTTTTATTTTTTCCTGGTCGGAGATGTATCTAAGGTGTTTTACAATATCATCAGTTGTAATGCGTCTGAAGTCAAATCTTTGACATCTGCTTTTAATTGTATCCAATACTTTATGAACTTCTGTTGTAGCCAGTATAAATATTACATTCTCTGGAGGTTCTTCCAGTGTTTTTAATAGTGCATTGAATGCGTGGTTTGTAAGCATGTGTACTTCATCAATAATGTAGATTTTGTATTTGCCTAATACCGGAACATATTGAATTTTTTCTAAAATATTCTGTGTATCTTCAACCTTACGGTTTGAAGCAGCATCGATTTCTATTACATCTATTGGAATGGAATTTGTTATATCTTTACAACTTTCACATTCTCCGCAGGGATGAAGTGTTGGTCCGTTTTTACAGTTGAGTGATTTAGCAAGTATTCTTGCCGTAGAAGTCTTACCGGTACCTCTCGGACCTGTAAAAAGAAATGCATGAGAAATTTTTCCAAGCTCAATTGCACTTGTCAGAGTTCTTTTTATATGCTCCTGACCGACTAATGTATCAAGCGTCTGTGGACGATATTTTCTGTATAACGGTACATAAGTTTCACTCATAAATTAAGTTTACCATAAAATTGCAATGAGTTAAATTTTATATTAAAATTCAATTATGAGAAGAGGATTAATATTATTTTTTACACTATTTTTTGTCGTTTTGCAGGCAAAATCGTTTGAAATAATTATGCCGGCAGAGAAGAAAAACGTTACAACAAATAACTATGCCTTTATTTATGGCAAAGCGAATCCTGCAGAATCATTATCTATAGATGGCAAAGGCGTTTATGTTGCGCCAAATGGTGCATTTGCTCATTCAGTTAAGCTGCAGGAAGGCGAAAATAGAGTTCTTATAAGAACGGTATATGGGTTGTCTCTTTATAAGTATTTTAAATCTACTCCCAAATCACAAGAAATTTCTGTTGAGGAGTTTGAGCCTGTTAAAGCTTACGTTAATTCTGATAATATTCCGCTAAGAAGCACTCCTGTTGATGCAGGTTTAAACAGAATAGCGCATTTATTTGGCGGAACTCATATTGTTGTAAACGGTTCAAAAGGCTCGTTTTACAGAGTACACCTTTCGGGTAGTAAAGATGCCTGGATAGCAAAAAAGGATGTAACTCTTACAGATGAGGATTTTTATCCCGGCGAGTTTATTAATATGGACAGTGAACGCTATAAGAATGCTATGATTCAGTCAATTGCTTTTTCCAAAAAGCTTCCATATACAATAGAAGATGCTGAAAAGGAAATTATTTTCAGGGTGTATAATCCGGAACTTTCAGAGGAATCAGTATATAATTTAAGTATTCCAAAACCTAAAAGATATGCTTATAGTGTTACTCTTGATGAAGGAAAATATATATTTAAAGTAAGAAAGTTACCTGAAAATATCAATGATATTACAGTAGTTCTTGATGCAGGTCATGGTGGAACTGAAAAAGGAGCTGTGGGCTGTTTGGGAGATGAAGAAAAAAATATTAATCTTAAAATTGCGCAAAAAGCTGCAGAACTTTTAAAGAAGCAGGATATTAATGTTGTTATGACAAGAGAACTTGATGCGAATGTTTCATTAGATGACAGAGTTAATACTTCAATAGAAAGCAATGCTGATATATTTGTAAGCATTCACTTAAACTCTATTGGTGATGTTCCTATGGATATTCACAAAAACAGAGGTACCAGCGTTTATTACTTTAATA
This sequence comes from uncultured bacterium, assembly GCA_902760905.1. Lineage (GTDB taxonomy): Bacteria > Cyanobacteriota > Vampirovibrionia > Gastranaerophilales > Gastranaerophilaceae > CAG-196. The sequence goes on along the minus strand of CACWIL010000022.1, from coordinate 15,715 downwards.
ATAACTCAAAAAGCCTTGCTGATATAATGCTTAGAGAAGTTTCTCATTATGCAAAAACTCGTGATGATGGTGTTCATACTGCCAGCTTTCAGGTCATAAGACCGACTGATTATGCAGCAGTACTTGTTGAAACGGCATATATGACTAACCCTATGGATTCAATGCTCTATACTAACGATAAGTGGATTGATAAAGCTGCTAAGGGTATTTCAGAAGGCATAATTCGTTATATTAAAACAAATAAAAGCAAAGATGAGTAGCTCTTATGCAGAAGGTAATGTATTTTTCCTATCCTTCCATCTGATAAGCCCAGGCTGAGTGGTTATGAATACTTTCTATTGATTCACATTCAACTTCAAATGAATCAATAATTTCATTATCTCTTAATTTTAATACAACATCACGCAAAACATCCTCGACAAATTTAGGATTGTTGTATGCATTTTCTGTTACAAATTTTTCATCTTCTCTTTTTAAAATTGTATATAAAGGTGAAGATGCACAGCTTTCTATGTCACTTATTAAGTCTTCCAGCCAAATATGTTCGTCTTCAGGATATGTAATATTAACCGAAACCAGCGCTCTTTGATTATGTGCACCGTAATCTGATATCTCTTTTGAACAAGGACAGAGAGTTGTTACCGGAACGTCAACACCAAGATAAAACTTGTACTCTTCATTCTCGTCTCCGTAATTATCCAAAACGCCTTCAAAAGAACAATCATAACACATGGGTGCTTTAATTTTTGTGACAGGAGAAGGCTTATCAATAAAATATTTAAACTCAAATTTTAAATATCCGCTTTTTGCATTCAATTTTTCCACTATTGCTTCAAGGCAGCCTTTGATATCTAAACCTAAAAGATGCTTATCCCTCCATTCATTCAGAACTTCAATAAATCTGGACATGTGAGTGCCTTTGTAATGAGAAGGCAATGATACCCCAACAGTTGCTGTAGAGTAAATTGTAATATCTTCAGCATCTTTTCTTTGTATTGTAAGCGGAAGTTCAACTCCTTTTACGCCAACTTTTTGAATGTCAACTCCGCGGTTGTCCCTCTGGTTTTGAACATCTTTCATTAATTTAGTTCAACTCCGTCAAATGATTTTTGTTCAAGCGCAATAAGAAGCTTCAGTGCTGCAACTCTTTGAATTTTAGCAGGAGCATTTCTCAATAACTCGACTCCTTTAAGCATCATCGGGTCATTATCATACCAGCGGTTTCCTTTTCCTTGGTATGTATTGATAATATCATATACGTGCTCAATTACTTCACTTGCCACCTGCTCCTGAAGCTTTAGCATGAACTCTGCTGCTTCATTTTGAGTATTCTCAGGTGAAAGTCTAAGCAACTCTAATGCTTCTTTTAAAATCGGGTCTGAATCGTACCAGCGTTTGTTAATCATAATATCTTCCTCTCGTTCTTATTCTATTGTATAATAACATATGGTAATTGTAAAACTTATTTGACCAATTCTCTTTCAAATAGGGATGGTTAGTGAAGGGGGTAATTTGAAATTATTACTTATAAATGGTGCAAACCTGAATATGCTTGGTTTGAGAGAACCTGAAAAATACGGTAACACATCGTTAGCAGATATTGAAAACTCTGTTATTAATCGTGGTAAAGAACTTGGAGCTGATGTTGATGTCTGGCAGTCGAATCACGAAGGTGATATAGTTGATAAAATTCAGTCTGCAAAGGGTAAATATGACGGAATCCTTATAAATGCAGGCGGATATACTCATACAAGTGTTGTTATCCGTGATGCAATATCGTCGGTTCAAATCCCGACCGTAGAAATTCACATGACAAATATTCACGCTCGTGAGGAGTTTCGCCATACTTCTCTTTTATCAGGTGTCTGTGTTGCTCAGGTTGTAGGTTTCAAAGAACAAAGTTATCTGCTTGCACTTGAAGGTCTTATAAAAACCTTAAAATAATTTTTCATAAAAAAACTTCCCTTCAGGGAAGTTTTTTTTCTTCATTTCTCTTCTTTCTCTAACTCTGTTAATGTCTGGTGTTCGCTCTCTGTATATATATAAAGTAAATTTTTTATATTTGATTTCATAACCGGAATTTTTTGTTACAAAAGTTAATATATAATAAAAAAACAGGGATTTTTATTATCCCTGTTTTTGGTTTTTAAAAATGTTCAGCATTTATTCTTTTAAGAAAGTTTCATAATTTCTTGCAAGCAGATGTGTTCTTACCTGGTTAATCAAATCCAGCGCAACACCAACCATGATGATTAGAGATGTAGCACCAATACCCTGAAAGGTTGTAATTTTTGTTGCATAGCTTGCAAATGCAGGTACTAACGCAATAAATCCTAAGCCTATAGCACCGATAAAAGTTGTTTTTGTCAATATTTTATCTAATGCTTCTGCCGTTGGTTTGCCCGGTTTTATCCCTGGTATTGATGAACCATATTTCTTCAGATTGTCAGCAATCTCTTTCGGCTGCATATTAGGCATAATTGATGCATAGAAGAAAGTTAATGCAACAATCATTAAAAAGTAAATAGCATAATAAGTTAAACCGCTCGGATTAAATATTTTATTTAAGTACATAAATATCGTTTCTGCTGTGCCGGTTAAGTGAGCCTGCCCAACAAGACTTAAAACAGTAGATGGGAACAAAAGTATTGCTATAGCAAAGATAATTGGCATAACTCCGCCAGGATTTAATTTGAACGGAATGAATGTGTTTACTCCGCCATAGACTTTGTTACCAACCTGACGTTTTGGGTTAACAATAATTACCTTTCTTACAGCTTCCTGCATGATTACAATGAATACCATTGTTGCGAAGAATATAAGAAGTAATAATGCTAAGCCCCACATAAGTGAAGTTTCCTGCTGAACCATAAGTGATGTTCTTGATATATAAAGCGGAATACCTGAAATAATACCGACAAAGATTATTAATGAACCGCCATTACCTATTCCTTTTTCTGTAATGAGTTCAGACATCCACATAACAAGTACAGAACCTGCTGTTAACGATACAATTGCCGAAACAAAGAACATTGTATGGTTAACTCCAGGCATTATTGAGTTTGGAAGATGTGCCAGATAACTCATAAAAATGATACCCTGAAATATAGCAAGTACAACAGTAAACAGTCTTGTTATTTGTGAAAGTTTACGTCTGCCGGCTTCACCTTCTTCTTTTTGTAGTTTTTCTAATGATGGTATAATAACCGCCATTAATTGTATAATAATTGATGATGTAATGTATGGTCCGATACCTAATGCAAATATTGAGACTTTACCTAAAGCACCACCTGTAAATAAATCTAAGAATCCTAACAGATTGTTTTGTGCTGCAAGGTTTGCAAATGCTGTATTATTTATACCATACACAGGTAAATGAATACCAAAACGGAACAAAATCAACATACCGAATGTAAATATCAATTTTTCTTTCAGTCCTGAAGCGTTCCACATTGACATCAAATCTGCCGTAGTAGGCATTCTCATTCCTGTCATTTATAAAATCCCCTTCTTTAGAATTTTTAACGTGAGACGTTAGTCGTGACTCATGAATTGATTTTATAAATCTGATTCACGAGTCACCATTCACGTTCTATACTAATTCAATCTTTCCGCCTGCTGCTTCGATTTTTTCTTTTGCAGAAGGAGTTACATAATTAGCTTTGATTGTTAAAGCTGATTTAATTTCGCCGTTACCGAGGATTCTTAATCCTTCGCTTGACGGGTGAACTTTTTTAGCTTCTTTTAGTGTAGCAAGAGAGATTTCCTTTAATCCCAAAGCTTCCAGTCTGCCTACGTTAATTGCTGCGTAGTTGATTTTGTTTATAATTTGGAAACCTTTTAATTTAGGAAGTCTTCTGTAAGCTGGCATCTGTCCGCCTTCAAAACCTCTTTTAGAAGTTCTGCCTGATCTTTGTCCTTCACCGTTGTTACCACGGCTTGAAGTTTTACCACATCCTGATGAACGTCCGCGACCAACTCTTACAGTTTTCTTTGTTGCGCCTTCAGCAGGTTTTAAATCTGATAATTCTATTCTATCTGCCATTTTTATATTCCTTTTCCTTTAAACTATTTTGTAACTTCTAACAAGTGAGAAATCTTGTTAACCATACCCATAATAACAGGGCTTTCTTCGTGTTCTACGATTTGGTCTTTCTTTGTGAAGCCTAATGCTTTAGCAACTTTCTTTTGAGCTTCAGAACAACCGATTAAACTTTTTACAAGCTTAATTTGTATTTTCTTATTTGCTGTTTTTGCCATTTCTTTTTCCTTCTTTTCAATAAATTTATAATGTGCGAATCATGATTTTTGAATCACGATTAACGGATTAGTTCTAGTTTAATAATTCAGCCATTGTTAAACCACGTTTTTTAGCAACTTCAGAGAAAGTTCTTAATGATTTAAGAGCTTCAATTGTAGCGTAAGCTGCGTTAAGAGGTGATTTAGAACCCTGTGATTTTGTTAAGATGTTTTCAATACCTGCAAGTTCAAGAACAGGACGAACTGCGCCGCCTGCAATAATACCGGTACCTTGAGAAGCAGGTTTAAGTAAAACTTTACCAGCACCTGAACGTCCAACTATTCTGTGAGGAATAGTAGTTTTGAAAATAGGAACTGTAATAAGATTTTTTCTACCATCTGCAATAGCTTTTTGTATAGCTATGATAACTTCAGCAGCTTTAGCACAGCCAACGCCAACTTGTCCTTTCATATTACCAACGATAACTACTGCTCTGAAACTTAATTTTTTACCGCCCTTTACAACCTTTGTAATACGGCTGATTTGAACTACCTGTTCTTTCCATTCTGATTCAGGTTTTGCTTCCTGAGTTTCTACATTTTTCTTTCTGTTTCTTTGTTTTTTTGCAGGAAGTTTTGTAACAACTTCTTCTGTTACATCTTCTTCTGTTTCTGTTGCTTCAGCTTCAGCTGCAGTTTCTTCAACAACTTCTTCTGAAACATTTTCAATTTTTTCTTCTTCTGACATGTTATACCTTTCTATTTTATGTGTGTAACACTACTTTCGGCTTTTTAATTAAACAACAACTGAATACTAAATAAGAATACAAAAGTGCCGAATCTTCGGTACTTAACTAATATTCAATTGTGGGTTTTTTCTGACAATCTGATAATATATTAAACATAGATTAAAATCAAGTCTTGTCTGTAATATTATTAAGCAATAAAAGTATTGATGTTGAAAAATATTATTTATTACCTATAATCGACATAGAATGAATATTATCCAAAAATCACAAAAAGCTCTTGAATACGATAAGATTTTACTTGAATTGGCAGCATTTGCAAAAACTGAACAGTCAAGGTATCTTTGTCTTGAACTGACTCCTTTTGACAATCCTGATGAGATTCATCAACAGCTTACCCTAACACGAGAAGCTAAAGAACTTCTTGATTTTTCAAAGCTTCTTCCTATAGACAGAATTGAAAATTTTGCTAAACTCAGGGAAAAGCCCGGATACTTTGTAGAAGAAGAGCTTATTGATATTGCAAAATCTCTTCGCACAGCAAGAATTGTTAAGAATTTTTTAAAAGAGAATACAGATTCTGATTCTTGTTTGGGCAGACTTTCAGAAAGTATTTTTACTGATAAAGTTCTTGAAGATAAAATATTTTCAACATTTGATGAAAATATGTCGGTTAAGCAAAATGCTACTCCTACTATAAAAGCTTTATATGCTTCTTTAAAAGATAATGAGATTAATTTAAAAAAAACTGTTCAGGGATTAATGAACTCAGCAGATTTTCAGAAACATCTTCAGGAAAATATATACACAATGCGTGATGACAGAATCGTATTTCAGGTTAAGGCATCATCAAAAAGTAAAGTATCAGGTATTGTTCACGATGTTTCTGCAAGTAACAGAAGTTTTTATATTGAGCCTGCTTCAATAGTCCCCCTTAATAACAAAATAAGAGAACTTAAATCAAGTATTTATGCAGAAATAATAAGAATACTAACTGATTTAAGCAACGAAGTAAGAAGTGTAATGGATAACTTAATCCAAATGGAAAAGACAGTAACCACTATTGATTTCCATTTTGCAAAAGCTCGTTATGCAATAAAAACTCAGGCTGTTCAGCCAAATATAAACAGAGATAAATTTATTAAAATAGATTTAATGCGTCATCCATTATTGATAGGCAGAACAAACAATATAGTAGAAAACGATTTTGATATTGGTAAAGGGTATAAATCAATAATTATCACAGGTTCAAATACTGGAGGCAAAACAGTTTCTCTGAAAACAGTCGGGCTGTTTATACTTATGATGAAAGCCGGTTTATTCCTTCCCTGTGCAGAGGCAAATATTTACCCGTTTAAAAAAGTTCTGGCTGATATAGGTGATGAACAAAGTATTCTGCAAAATCTCTCTACATTTTCTTCGCACATGAAAAATGTAATAGAGATTTTAAACACTGCAGACTCAGAAACATTTGTATTGATAGATGAACTTTGCGCAGGAACTGATCCTCAGGAGGGTGCAACATTAGCGGAAGTTATTCTTAAAGAGTTAGCAAAAAAGAAAGCTCAGTCGGTTATTACAACTCACTATGGCGAGCTTAAAGCATTGGAATATACGGATAATTACTTTAAAAATGCTTCCGTTGAGTTTGATTCAGAAACGCTTTCACCGACATATAAGCTTATTATTGGTATCCCGGGACTTAGCAATGCAATATCTGTTGCTTCAAACCTTGGTCTTGATCCTGATTTAGTATGGAAAGCAAAAGAACTTTTGATTACGCAGAGAGATAATTCCAGTGTTGTGGTTGAGAAGTTACAGGATACTCAGCATAAACTTGATAATAATCTAAAAGAAGCTGAGGCATTAAATACTGAAGCTAGCGAACTAAAAAAACAATATGAAAAAGAATTGTCAGAGCATAAGAAAGAAAAGAAAAAGTCATTAAAAGTTATAAAAGATAAATTCGAAGGTCAGCTCGATGCTGCTAAAGATACTATAAAAAGCATACTGGATGAGCTTCGTCAGGAGAAATCTGAAAAAATTGCAAGAAGATCATATTCACGCCTTGCAAAACTTGAACAAGATTTTAGAGAAGATATGCATAAGTTTCAGGATGCAGAACAGTATTCGGAACCGGATTGGGATATGGTTTTGCCTGGAACAAAACTTATGGTCAAAGACCTGAATCAGCCGGTTGTTGTATTAAATCCTCCGGATAAAAGCGGTAATTTATTTATTCAAATGGGTATGATAAAAACAAAAATCCATAAAGATAAACTTGCAATGTACGATGAAAGATTGACTAAAAAGGTTAATTTGCCGTTAGGCTCAATGAAAAATGACACGTCATTCTCTTTAAAGAGATATAGTATTTCAAACAAGCTAGATTTGAGAGGTCACAGAGTAGAAGAAGCGTTGGATGAACTTGAAGCATATCTTGATAAAGCAAGTTTGGTTAATTTGAGCCCCGTATATATAATACATGGACATGGCACCGGTGCTCTTAAGTCTGCAGTAAGAAACTTTATATCAACATCACCGTATGTTGCCAAATACAGAGTAGGTGAAGATGCTGAAGGCGGTGACGGTGTAAGCGTTATTGATATCAAATAAAAAAATAACCTGCTACTTGCAGGCTATTTTTTATTTATTTATCAAACTCTATTCTTCAGGGATTTCAATTTCTACATCATCAACATCATCCTGATCTTCTTTCTTTATTGTTTCGATTACGTTTTTAGCCATTTCTTTTGCAATAACTTTTCTTGTTGATTCGGGACAATTCTGAAGAAGTGTAATTGCAGTTCTTAAGGTACTGTCTAAATCATACCATCTGCCATGCTTTGAATCATCGAGTACATCTTCTGTAGCTGATACAATATCTT
>CACWIL010000022.1:0-7812 GCA_902760905.1 uncultured bacterium | reverse complement strand
CGTCAAGGTCATACCATCTTCCATGTTTTGAATCATCAAGTACATCTTCTGTAGCTGATACAATATCTTCAACTGATTCGTATTCCGTACTTGAAAGATGGTGTTCGGTAATGATTTTAATCAGGTTCAAAGCAACTTTAATCTGTGTTTCGTCATCAGATTCTTCTAATGTCTTCATGGCAGAAGATAAAACAGGATCCTTGTCATACCAGCGTCTTGCACTTGTTGTAAATTCTTCCTTCATAAAAACCTCCTGATAACTATTCTAACAAGTCAATTATACTATATATTTTTTTATTTGTAAAAGGGGTAAATATTGGGGGTAAATATTGAGGGTAATTATTAAGGGGTTAATATTAAAATAACATGTGAAATAGGTAAACTTTTCATATTATAGTTTAAACATACATATTTTGTCTGCAGATATTACTGGTTTTGCAAAATCATCTTTTTTATTTGATATTATAAAATTTGCAATTTTATCTGTATTTATGTTACGCTCTCTTTTAGTTGTTATCAGGTTTGGATTGTTGATTTTTGGAGTGTTGATAAAATGCGACAATGCAAAATCCAGGTCATCTTCGTTTGTGTACGGTTTTTTAAGCATAACATTATTTATGTAATTTCTGTCTTTTATTGATGTTTTATGACCATTAAGTTCAATATCAGTTCCAATGTATTCAGAGCACATAAATTTATTTTCTACTATAATTTTATTTCCTATTATATCTGTTATTGTGTAACTTACCAGATCGTTATGCTGATTAACTTTTGTTATTTTTATACATTGATTAGAGTCTTTGTATTCAACTATTCTGTCGAGTATATCATATCTGAAAGTTTGTTCGGTTATAATGTTCTGTCCGAAGCAGATTGTTCTGCTGTTAACACGTTTTAACTCATCATATCCGTATTTAACAGAATATATTTTATCGTTTATTTGTTTTTGTATATATACAATTTGCCCGTCATTGTTATACTTGTACTTTAAAATACTAATTTTGCATTCATTAGTATTATAAAGTATTTTCTTTATAATTTTACCGTTGTCAAATTCTTCTTGCGAATATAATTTGTTATTTCTGTAGTTGTTTATTGACTTAACGGAATTCCCATTATAAAATACTTTTTTTATAAGTTCTCCCGTATCTGAAAAATAAGCTGTTCCTATTGTGTTTCCGAATGTATCGTTAATTGGTTTAAGACCAAAATCTTTTGAACTTTTTTCTTCGCATACCGGTTCAAAAAATTCTGCTTCTTTTGTATACTTTTGCAATTCCTCAGGAATTGTAATACAAAGGTAATCCTGTGTCATTTAAAAATACTCCATCTTAATCATCTTATTATCTAACGTCTAAATGTTGGTCGTATATATATGAAGTATTTCTGTTGTATAGAATTTCAATTGTTTGAAATTTTGTTACAAAACTACACATTTAATTTGTAACCGCCGCCGTATATTGTTTCTATATATTGTTTGTCATCAGAAATTTTGTTTATTTTTGCTCGCAAATGTCTTATATGAACACGTATAGTTTCTACATTATCATCAGGTTCATATCCCCAAATTTCTTTTAAAAGCTTCGCTCCGGATACCATATTGCCATGGTTTTGAAATAGTAAATTGAATATATCATATTCAATTGGAGTTAACTTTTGAACTTTATCATTAATTTTAACGCTGTATGATTCAGGAATAAGCGTAATTTCTTTATAAGTTAAAAGTTCTCTTACTGCTGATGATTCCGGTATTTGTTTAGTCCTTTTCAGAAGAGCTCGGACTCTGACTATAAGTTCATCTATCTCAAATGGTTTTGTCAGATAGTCATCGACACCTATATTAAAACCGTTAACTTTATTATTGAGTTGTGATAAAGCTGTTAGCATTATGATGGGTGTTTCTGCAATCTCTGGACACTGTCTGATTCTCTGTGCTACCGTAAAACCGTCAACTTCCGGCATCATAACATCTAAAATTACCAGTGCAGGTTCTTCCTGCTTTGCTTTTGCAAAACCTTCTATACCGTTATAAGCCTGAATAACTGAGTATCCCTGTAGTTCAAGGTTAACTTTTATCAGTTCGTTTATTGCCATATCATCATCTATTACTAATATTTTAGCCATTTATTATTACCTCATCTGTATTGTCCATTAATTCCTGCGGAATAGTGTGTGTTGTATTTAATCCGTATTGTTTAAGCTGTTCAACCTGTGAAAACAAGCTTGGTTTGTTTTTGTTCTGACGTTTAAAACGGTTTATTACAGTTGTAAATTCCTGTGATAAATTGTTAAAATCTCTTTGTATTGTTATTAGTTCTTCACATAGCTGCACAAAAGTTTCATATAGATTTGTTCCTGTGTTAACAATCTGTTTTACATTTTCATTTTGTTTTTGCTGAGTAAAAAGCTGATTTACCAGTCTTATTGTTGCAAGCAGCGAAGCGGTACCTGTTATTATTATGTTTGATTTGTATGCAAACTCTATAAGTTCGTTATCTTCGTATAACAAGCTTACTGATGAATCAATCGGCATGAACATTAGTATAAAATCCGGCTGGAATGTATTTTCTGCATTCTGGTAATTTTTTTCTGATAAATCTTTAATTCTTTGTTTTACTTCATTTTTAAAGCTTTTAAGTTTTGAACTGTCTTTGATATATTCAAGATAGCTTGTGAGTGTGACTTTTGAATCAATTATCAGATGTCTGTTATCCGGAAGGTTAATAAGAATATCAGGTCTTATTTTTATTGAAGATTCGTCTACTGTTTTTTCTGATGTTGTTGAATACTGTTTAATGTAATGTATTCCTTCTGACATTCCGCAGTTTTGAAGTATTGTATCTAAAACCTCTTCTCCATATGCTCCTTTAATATTTTGATTTTTTGTAAGAGCATTGGTTAGATTTTTGGCTTCTTGCTCAATTGACTTGTTATTTTTTTCTAAGTATGCAATTTGTTCAATTATTTTGGTTGTATTTTCAACTCCGGAAATATTAAATTTATCTACTTTATTCTTGAACTCATCAATTTGTTTTACTAAAGGCAAAATCTTTTCTTCAAGAGCTTCTCTGTTTTGTTTTCTTAAATCCTCCTGCTCATTTTTTATTGTGTAATTTGCAATTTGTGTGAAATCTTTAGTTACAATATTTTTTAGTTTGAATAATATTAATGTAAAGAAGATTGATGCAAATAAGATTCCAAAAAGAAATGAAAAGATAGATACTAATGTTAAATCCATTTATACTCCATTTATTTAAAAAGCAGGCCGTTTTTCATGGCCTGCATAATTGATTATATTATATATTTTTATCTTCTGTTTAGTTTAGATAATAGTTTTAAAATTTCTATATACAGCCAAACAAGTGTTACCATTAATCCAAAAGCACCATACCACTCGTAATCTTTTGGAAGCATCATTTGTTCACCTCTTTCAATAAACTCAAAATCAAGTATTAAGTTTAATGCTGCAATAACAACAATAACCAAGCTTATTGCAATACCTGCCGGTGAAGCAGAATTTATAAGCGGTACATGGAATCCAAAGAAGCTGCCGATAATGTCAACCAAATAAACTGCAGCTATTGATGCTGTAGATATAAATATTACACTTCTGAATTTATCTGTTGCTCTTATAATATTAAGTCTGTATAGTATGAGCATAGATAAGAGTGCTGCAAATGTGCCTGCTACAGCCTGCATTACAATCCCCGGAAACTGAGCTTCCATTATTGCTGAAATTCCACCTAATGCACAACCCTCACATACTGCGTATACCGGTATAAGAAATTTATTTCTGGTAAATGATATAATTAGTGCTAATATAAATCCAACTATAAGACCGCCGCCCATTAACATCATGCCGATGTCAGTATAGCCTGCGCCTATTCTGGACCATACAAATGTTGCTGCGCAAACTAGCAGTAGTCCTAAAAATAGTGTTACTTGAATAGTACCGTTTACTGTCATTGGTGCTCCTTCAAGTATTCTTTCCTGTTCGTTAAATCTGTCCTCGTTCAAAATTGGGTTTGCCATCAATTTTTCTCCCTATAATATCTTACAATTATATTATACCATATTAATGAATGATAAAATTTATGTTAATTATTTTTTAACAAATAATAATATCCTAACTTATATGAATAGTAAAATAGTGGCTGTTAAACATTTTAACAGCCACTTATTCTTTTATTCTGCAAAGAATGTTTATATTTAAAGATATCTTACCTGATCCAGTAATCTAGTAATCCTGTTTTTAAAATCTCTGTCTATCGGGCATGTTGTACCCTCAATTCTTGCAGCTTCTTCTCTTGCAATGAATTCTTTTTCAATCATCGCTAACTTTCTGTACGCTAAATTCATAACAACCTCCTAAATTATAAAATACCTATCTACATATATTAAAAGTATTTTTTCTCTAAGAAATTGCCATAATGTTACGAATTGTTAACAAAATTTACCATTCTACTTTTTCAATAAGTTCAATCTCATATCCGTCAGGGTCTTTTATGAAAGCAATCAAAGATCCCTTTCCTGTCAGGTCAAACGGTTCATAAAGGTATTGGTATCCAAGCTTGTTCATTTTCTTTGTGAACTCGCTCATAGATTCAACCCCAAAAGCAAAATGTCCGAAACCATCACCAGTTGTATAACCTTCTTTTGGGGTGTCATCATTATAGGTAAGCTCTATCTGGCATGTATTGTTTTCATCTGTTAAAAAGTATAACCAACAATCGTCAAGCCGTCTTTTTTCAGATAATTTCATATTCAGAAGCTCTGTATAGAACTTCAAAGATTCTTCAATATTTTTAACCCTTATCATAGAATGTAAAAATCTCATATTTAATCCTCTCATTTGCTTACAATGTATATTTCTAATAAATATGCTGTATTATATTTACCCCTTATGATATAATTATACATTATGAAACATATTTTTGAACAAACTGTATATTACGCTGATACTGATGCGTATGGAGTAGTCTGGCACGGTACTTACCTCAGATGGATGGAACAGGCAAGAGTTGAACTGTGCAGAGAACTTGGAATAGACCTTGTTTCTATGAAAGAAAATGATGTTGTTATTCCGGTTACAAATATTAATATAAGATATAAAGCATCTGCTAAACTTGACGAAAAAATTCTGGTTGAAACAACTATATCAAAAGTTTCACCGATTACGGTAACATTTAATCAGATTATTAAAAATAAAGAAACTGATAAAGTCTATACAATAGCTGATGTTGAGGTTGTAGCAGTAAACGGTGAAGGCAGAATATACCGCAGAATGCCTGAACTCCTGAAAAAACTTTGTGAACAGGCTATGATTAACTAGCAGGTGATGTTATGCCAAGATTAAACAAATATATTGCATCAACAGGTATTTGTTCCCGTAGAAAAGCTGATGATTTGATTACAGATGGGAAAGTTTCGGTAAATGGGAAGGTTATTACAGAACTTGGGTTTTATGTAAGGGAAAAAGACAAAGTATCTGTAGAAGGTAAAATTGTCAGACCGCAGAAACTGGAATACTATCGTTTTTATAAGCCTGCAGGATATATTACTACAGCTGACGACGAAAAAGGCAGAAAAACAATTTATGATATACTGCCTCCGGAATTAAGCAATATGAAGCCTGTAGGCAGACTTGACAAAGATTCAACAGGACTTTTAATCCTTACAAATGATGGCGAGCTCATTAATCAGATGACACATCCTTCTGTAAAGGTGCCTAAAACATACTTTGTTACTATTAATGGCAGATTTACCGAAGAAAATGCTAAAACAATGTTTGAAGGGATTGAAATTTTAACGGATACAAATGAAAAGAAAATTGCATACGCTGAAGCTTTTCCAATTGAAGTTTCAAACAAAAAATCTGTAATTCAGGTTATTCTGTATCAGGGAATTAATCGTCAGATAAGAAAAATGTTTGCTAAACTCGGTTTTGAAGTTGAAGTCCTGAAACGTGTTCAGCATGCTATGATTACGCTTGAAGGACTTAAAAAAGGTCAGGTTAAGGTAATGAAACCAAAGCTTGTTAAACAGTTACAGGCTTATTTATCAAAGATTCTTAAGGAGAATGCATAGTTGGTTGTAAAAATCGCTATTACAGGAAATATTGCTTCAGGAAAATCACAGGTCGAAAATATACTTAAAAATAGTGGTTTACCAGTGTATGATTCCGATAGTATTGCGCATGATGTTCTTGATAATATAACTGATTTTTACGGATATGATGTATTTACAGATGGAAAAATTGACAGAAAAAAGCTTGGCTCACTTGTTTTTCATAATCCTGTTTTAAGAAAAAAACTTGAAGATATAACTCATCCTAAGATAAAATCAATAATACTTGAGCTTTTCAATAAACATAATCATGATAAATATATATTTGTATCAGTACCGCTTTTGTATGAAGCAGGGTTTGAAGATCTGTTTGATAAAGTATTATTTGTGTCGGTAGATAAAGATATTCAGTTATCAAGACTAATGGCGAGAAATAATTTTTCTGAAGAAGAAGCGAAACTCCGTATCTCTGCGCAGATGCCTCAGGAAGAAAAAATAAAACAAGCAGATTATGTAATAGAAAATAATTCTTCTAAAGAAGTTCTTAATATTCAGATTCAAAATATTATTAATACTTTATAATCAGTATTTATTAGACAGCTTCATTGCCTTGTACATCTCAAAAACGCTTACCGCTAAAAACATTCCGAATACCAGCAGGTAGGATTCATTCGTATATACTGTGATGTTACCTCTTTTTACCGGTTCAAATACATTTAATAATAATCCGGTAAGTGTTCCGAGTATTCCGACCATCATAAAGAAACAGAAGTTCATTATGCTGACAGCGGTTCCGGAAACCATTTTCCTGTTTGTGAGATGGAGTACTGGAACAAGTATTGCGGATAAACTTGCATTTGCGGCAAGAATACAGAATATACTTGCAATAATAAATGACTTAATATTAAATAAAATTGCTAAAAATATTACAAGTAATGAACCAAACGTAATAACTGATGCGTGCTTTAAAAATTTTACCCTGTGGTTATGAGTAAGCTTGCAGGCGTATGCGTTTACTATATTAAATACGGCAGCAATAACAGCCATAGATGAAAGTATCAGAGAAGATTTAGAGACAGACATTAAACAAAAATCTTCAAGGAACTTTTTGCCTATAATTGTTTGTATTGCATAGAATATTGCAAAATTACAGCATGCAAAACTGAATAGATTACGGTTATGACGCTTATGTAAAACAAGGCGGAACGGAAGTGTACGAAGTTTTACATGTGTATTAATCTTTGGCAATTTAATTCTTGACAGTATTGTTATAAAAACAAAAACAGTTATAATTGAGATTAACGCGAGAATCAGTAAAATTTCTCTCCATGAAGCAAAGCTCATTGCGTATACAAACGGGGCATTAGCAAAAATTCCTCCGGTGTATCCTATAAACAGCATAACAGAAATTGCTATACCAAAGTTTTTTTCCGGTACAACTTCGCGCAGTTCCTTTATTAAACTAAGGTAGAACATGCTGCTTCCGATGCCTATTAACCCTCTTGAAAGGTACATAACAAGTAGATTTGATGTTACAGGAAATAAAAATGCGCCCAGTGACAGAATAACAGCACCAGTGAGCATTATTCTGAAGCCGCCAAACCTGTCAACCAGTACACCATTTATAAGCTGGGTAAAAGCATAAACATACATAAATATAGCACCGAATGCTGTTATAAAAGGAGCAGTAACATGAAGCTCCTGTCCAAGTACGTCAAAAATCGCTCCCGGAATTGCTATTCTCTG
>CACWIL010000021.1 GCA_902760905.1 uncultured bacterium | reverse complement strand
ACAGCTGTCATTTCTTCATCAACATTACCCAAACGTTCAATAATATCACTCTGTTTTTGGGCATTTTTATTAATTGCTTCAAGTGATTCTAAAGTATCTTTTATTAAAACGAGAAGAGTTTCAGAATCAGACAGAAGAGTATTAATATCTTTTACTACGGCTTCAATTTCCTTAGTACCTTCTTCTGTTGCCATAACTGTTGAGTTTGTTGTGTATTGAATATTGCTTGTCAAAGAAGTAATTTTTGTAATTGCCTGTTTTGATTCATCAGCAAGTTTTCTGATTTCGCCTGCAACAACAGCAAAACCTTTTCCGTGCTCTCCTGCTCTGGCAGCCTCTACCGCAGCATTAAGAGCGAGCATATTTGTTTGTTCCGCTATATCATCAACTACGCTGATTGTACTTCCGATTTGTTGAGAATGTTCCGACAGTTCAAGAATAAGCTCTGCTATCATCTGAATTTTTTGTCTTAGAACAAGCATTTTTTCAGCATTTACAGATATAAAATCATGTTCTTTTTGAGAGAAATTAATTGACTGATTAATCTGTCTTTCCGTATTTTTTGACATTAAAACCGTATCTTCGGAAACAGTTTTTAATTTGTCCAATAAAGCAGAGAGCGTCTTATTATTTGATGATATTGTTTCAAATTTTTGTTTTTGAGTATTTGCAGATTCAGCAACTTTATCAGCAGTTACAGAAATTGATTCTGTCTGGGCAGAAATGGTTTTTGCAAGAAGTTTTATAAACCACTGCTTTATAATGAAATAAAATACAATGTTCGGTAATATTACGATAGTAATAAACATAAACGTATAATCACCTTCTAATTTGGAAAATTTTGCAAATACAATAAACAAAATAAATGTAAGAACAAAAACTCCCAAATCCAGCAAAGTTTTTATATTAAATGTATTTTTAAGACCATTATTCCATTCCGTACTCACTTTTTCTCTCCTATATCTTTTTTTCAACATTTATTATATAATTATCTTATACTAAAATTTAGAAAATTGGAATATATCAATTAAATGAGTACAAAAATTTTATTAGTAGAAGACAGCGAGTCACAGCTGGAATTTTTAAGAGAAGGTTTATCAAAAAACGGTTTCACGGTTGAAGTTGCAAGAAATGGTGCAGAAGCCTACAAAAAACTTTTTGAATGTTCTCCCGACCTTGTATTATCGGACATAATGATGCCGGTAATTGACGGATACCAGCTTTGCAGACTTATAAAAAACAAAGAAGAAACTAAAAAAATACCGGTTATTTTATTAACAATTCTTGATAAAAAGATTGACAGTTTTTGGGGCAAAAAAGCAGGCGCACAGCTATTTTTATCAAAATCAATTGATATAGAAGAGCTTGTTAAAAACATTAATGCAACAATCAGAAGATACCCCGTTACAGAAGAATACAAATCAAACATAGCAAAACAGGCAGACTCGGATAACTCAGCTCATTCACAGTTGAATATTATTCTTAATGATTTGCTTCTTAAATCTGTTTTTGCAAACGAATTTCGTAACCTGAGCGATTTTATGAATTACGAAAGAGTGCTGGTTGAGAAACTGTTTTCACTTTTGAGCTCATTTGTAGAATACAGCGTTGCAGGGATATTTTTTGCATCTCCTGATGATTTTTCCGAAAATATACTTTATTTAGATACACTCGGAAAAAACCTGTCAAAAAATCTGCTCTCGGATATTCAGTATGATTTTTTCAGAAAATTAGAAGAAATCAAACCTATAAGAGACAGCAAATTTGAAGTTGTAAGAATCCTTTTGGGCAAAGAAATGGAATATAACTTCAATGATATGAAGTCAAAAATCATTATTCCTCTTGTATTTGACAAAAAACTTATCGGAGGAATGTGCTTCTATACCCGTTCAGAAACAGATTATGCTTCATTCAGATATTTTGACATTATGATTAGCGAACTGCTTGCTATTTTTAAAATGAAGTACCAATATACAGAAAAAGAATTCATGTCTGTTCTTGACGGTTTAACAGGATTGTATAACAGACGTCAGTTTGAACTTGGTATTGAACAGGAATTTAACCGTACAAAAAGACATCCTGCTGATTTCAGCTTGGCAATACTTGATATTGACTTCTTTAAAAAAGTTAATGATACATACGGACATCAGTACGGAGATTATGTATTAAAAACAGTAGCCGACCTGATGAAATCTTCTTTTAGAAAAACCGATTTGTTATACAGATACGGCGGAGAAGAGCTTGTAATCATCATGCCGGAAACAAACATTGAAGGAGCTGTTATACCTGTACAAAGATTGCGCAAGGCTGTTGAAGAATACAATTTTGATTACAACGGAGTAAAGGCAAAAGTAACAGTAAGCATCGGATTAACAATGAACTACGTAGATTTCAAAAGTGCAACAGAGCTTCTAAAATCAGCCGATGAAGCTTTATACAAAGCAAAAGAAGAAGGAAGAAACAGAGTAATTATACACGAAGGGAAAAGTGAATGATTGCAGCTGGAAATTATATAGAACAAAACAAAAATAATCATTTATATTTTCTGCTTGGGAATAGTAAATATGCCGTAAACACAGCAAACGTTCTTGAGATTATGAAGCTTCCGGCTCTTGATTACCCGCAAAAGCTTCCTAATAATATTATTGGATTGCTTAAATACAACAATTTTGTAATAAACATTATTGATATACGTTTTTATCTTGATATAGAAGTAACAAAATATGACACTAATAATGAACTTATTATTGTAAAAACAGACGAAACCATTTTCGGAATCATAACAGACAAGGTTATAGGAATTATGCCTTTAGAGTCCTCAAATATAGACACGATTCCATTTATTGATAATAAAACTATAATTGACTCTATATACAAACAAAATCAGGACACAGCCTTTATTATAAACATATACTCCATAGAAAACAGATTAAAACAAACAATAAAATCACTTGATATTGATATTCCATCATTGTTCCCTTCCGATAAAGAGTCTATAGATTTAATGAGACAGCGAACACAGGCTATTGCAGCAAAATCAAAATTTTCTATAATCAGCGGAGAACTTCATGCAAAAAGAAAACTTATATCATTTAATCTTAATGATGATATGTATTGTATTCCGTTAGATTATGTCAAAGAAGTTATAAAAAATACAAACGTAACAAATATTCCGGGAACTCCTGATTTTATAGAAGGAATTATAAACCTTAGGGGTGACTACACTACTGTATTAAATTTAAAAAAATTTATGAATATAAAACAGCATAATTCCAGCAGCGAAGCAGACAAAAAACCTGCAATAATCGTAAGATGCAATGACATGGATATTGCTTTTTTAATAGACAAAATTAATGAATTATTTGACTTTCCTGAAGATAAAATAAAAGAAACAGGAGAAGGATATTATTCAAGTGAGTTTATACTAAATGACATCCCTTATACAATTATTAATGTAGAAAAAATATTTACCGACAAAAAAATTATTATAACAGACATGTAGTTCCAAAATTAATAAAAACCTTATTTCGAATAAATAGTGTATAGTTAGAATCTGCGAATTATGATACAATACGAATATGGAGCGTTATAAGAAACGAACAATAGCATTGTGTCTGGCATCATTATTAACCGTAGTTGGAGCATTCGGTGCTGAAAACTACGATAACACTTTGATGGCATTAAAAGTAAATGCAGGCTCCGGTGGATATGTCAGCGTTACGGCATTTACTGAAAAACCTTATTCTAAACCTATAAAAACCAGCAAAATAGATGAAAATACTTTTATCGTTACACTTGCAAATACAAACAACTCTGCCGATGCTCCTGATATAGACAATTATGAGAATATAGAAAGCATCAGAATTTCTACATTTCCATATACATCTGATTCTGAAGGCTGCACAAGGATAATTATTAAAACAATTGACAATCCGGTTCTTCACGCTTCCAATGCAGTATTCATACCGGATAACATTATAAACTCAGACCCCGGGGATAATGAATATAACGAAGAAGATGAAGAAACAACAACAGATGAAAATTATAATACAGACTCTCAGGTCACTGATAAAAGCTCAGAAGAAAAAGCAAGCAATACCCCTGCAAACAAACAAACATATACACCAACTCAATATCGAAATCAATCCTCAGACAATTATTCTCGTGAATATTTGATAATACTGATGTGTATATCAGTATTAATTATGTTAATAGGCTTAATTTTTACGTTGAGCAAAGATAAAATGGCATCAGTCGTTGGTGAGCAAGAAAAGCCTGATGACAAAAAAGACAAAAAGAAGAAACAAAGCAAGACAAAAAAACTAAAGCATACAATAAACAAATTAGACAATACTTATTCATCTCCTGATTTTAAGCTCAAAAATGTTAATGATTTTGTTCAGCAGAAAAATGATGATAGCAATAACACAGAACTGAACGATGAAACAACAGAATTACAAAAAAATATTGTTGACCTGGACATACTTTTTCAGGAAACTCAAAAAACAACAACTACCACTAATAATACAGAAGAAAACAATGAAAATGAAAATGAAAAAGAAAATGAAAGTGAATATGACGATTTGGCAGACCTAATGACTTCTTTTGCCTTTGATAATGTTCCTGAAGAGATACAGGAAGAAGAAGCTTTTGATGAAGAACTTTACGAGAAAATAATTAATAATAAAACACTAAAATTTTCAGATTCTGATATACAAAAAATTAACCATCTGCTTCAATTAGAAGTAAGTTCAGAAACAATAGAAGATTTAGAAAAATATTTAAGCTCACCCAAAATAAAACCTGTTACAAAAGATCAGGCTCTTGCAGATTTACTTACAACATATTCATTACGCCAAAATATAAGTTTTACCGAAGAAGATGTTGATGCAATAAAGAAGCTTATGAATGTCGAGCTGAGTCCTGAGTTTACAAAAGATTTTTCAACAAACCCTGCCAGAACAAAAGCTGTTGAAAAAGAGATTCTGGAAAATACCGGCAAAAAGCCTCACAAAATTTCAGAGATATTAACTCTGAATGTTAAAGATATGCTTCCTGATTTATCACAAGAACTACTCAAACAAGGTAATAAAAGTATAAAATCAGAAGTAAAACCGTCAGTAGTGTACTTTAGCGAAGGCTATGAATACGAAAAACTGCATGTAACAGAAGACTTTAAAAGTATTGACATCAATACAAAAGAAAATGAATACAAACCGTCTTTCGAAGCTCCTATTGTTGAATCGGGATATAATGTTTCAACACTTTCAATAAAAGATGAGTTACCGGATTTAGCTGATGTAAAAGCAAACCCCGAAAAATACATGGATAAAAAGACAGAAACTAAAGTTGATGAAAACCTGTTATTAAAAAGTATTTCGAACGTCACTTTCAAACCGTTCTATGATGAAACAGATAATGTACAGGAACAGTTTAAAGATGAGCAGGAAAACAACACAGAAATAAATAACCCCAGCCCTGTACAAACATTAGTAAAAGAAACAAAAGACAGTAACGCAGAAAAGCTTCTCCTGCTGATAGAAGCACAGAAAAATAAAAGGGAACTCCAGGCACAGAACACAAAAGCTTCAGATGTATTCAGAAAAGAACTTGAAGCAGCTGTAGCAAAAAAGAAACAACCTGAAACTAAACAACCGGAATTATATAATTTTGAAGGAAAAAATATTGAGTTGTTAAGCACAGTAAAATGCACACATAACAGCTCATGTAAAATGATACATACAGACAACAAATACATTGTTATTGGAAATATAAATGACAAAGAGATTATTTTAAAAGAGTATGATGCACTAAAAAGCAGCGAGATGTCTATAAGATGCAACAGCAAAACTGATAAGTCAACATATCTGGTTAAAATAGGTCTTAAGAAATTTCTGATTCGTATTACAGAAGATAATATGGAGTTTGTAATGGATTTATGCTAAAACAACTGCTTGTTTTACTGATTGTACCTTTTATATTATGCTCCTGCGTAAAACATAACGTTGAAGAAATCAGTTTTTCTTCGTGGGGATCAATTACTGAAACAAGCATTATTAACAAATTAATAAATGATTATGAAAAACAGAATCCAAATATAAAAATCAATTTTATACACATACCGCAAAACTATTTTCAGAAAATACATCTTTTATTTGCCTCATCAACAGCTCCTGATGTAATTTTTATCAATAACCTTTATCTTCCTGTATATGCTTCTCAGCTTGAAGATTTAACTAATTTTGAAAATTTATCTGACTACTATCCTCAGGCTGTAAATGCATTAAAATACGACGGCAAACTATACGCAATTCCAAGAGATATCTCAAACTTCGTATTTTATTACAACAAAGAAATAACCGGCGAAATAAATCCGGACTGGAATCTTTGTGATTTTGAAAAATTAATACAGGCTATCACTACAAAACAACATTTTGGTGTAAGTTTTGAGGAGGATGTATATTGGGCATCACCTTACACTCAAACGCTTGGATTTGATAAGGGTATAAAATTCTATAAAAACCTGGAAGGTAAATATGCTCCTACACCTGCTCAGACAGGCAGTTCAACACAGGCACAAATGTTTCTTGACAGGAAACTGGGATTGTATTTATCTGGCAGATGGATGTTCCCTAAAATAAGCGAAACAGCCAATTTTAAATACGGAATTGTAACCTTCCCAGGAACAGTAACATCAGATGCTTCCGGATGGGCAGTATCTAAGCAGTCAAAACATAAAACAGAAGCACTGAAATTTGTGAAATACATGTCCTCAAAAGAAAGCATTGACTATTTTACAGATACAGGCTTAATCGTTCCGGCAAGAATTGACTCATCAAAAAAAATCAAAGAGCATGCCTTTATTGATGCAATCTCAAAATCCGTTCCTAATCACACAGACAAAAACTTTAACAAAACCAGAGATAAACTCAACAAACAACTGTTTAAATAAAAGGATAATGCCCATAACAACGTTCTTCGGCTGCAGGCTATAAAAATTTAAGGTAACTATATATTTTTTACACAAAGTATGACAATTGTCCTGTCATACTGAGCATAAGCGAAGTATCTCATAAAAAAAGATTCTTCGGGATTAAATTGCTATTTCCCTCAGAATGACAGGATTATAACAATATTACTGTAAAATAGTATATAATTCCCTAATTTAATAACAAAAGAATAATGCCCCTTTCGGAAGAGAAACAAAAGGAGCAAGGCTAATTATTATGAAGAAAAGATTTTGGTTTTAAAGAGGTAAGCCGAACACACACAATGCCTAATCATACAATTTTGGTCGTTAACTCGACAATATCACTCGCTGCCTTCGACTTACATTATTATTTTAACATTTTGCCAAAACCTTCTTAAGCTACCGGGGAAGTAATACCAAAGGATTATTTATTGAGAATAGCCAAGAAATTGTTACAAAAATTTACATTAATTTTTCATTAAATTCTTTTCTTTTTAAGCAAAAATTCCGTTTTGGCTCTACACTTTTTTATAAATCATGCAGAAAAAAAGCATATACTTTCTTTTCACGAAAAAAACATTCAAAAATTCATCTTTACATTCTCTTTACAATTATGAAAAATTAGGCAATTTCTGTTTTTATGCGCTTTTAAATATATATATAAGTTGTTATAATCAACTTAGGTAGATATGTGTAAATAGCGTATGATTAACAAAATCGGTGTAGAAAATAATACCACTGGCGTAAATAGCAGTATAACCCGTCAACAAAAAGAAGGGATGAAAAATCCAAACTTTAAAGGTCTTGGTGCAGTTGCGCTTGCAGGTATTCAGAAATGTGAACAAGTGCCAATGATAAACGTAGCCGTCATTGACATGCTTTCTGCTATTTTGCCGAGAACAATTGTTGAATCCATGACAAACTGGTTTGCAGGCTTTGAAGCCTTCAGACGTGAATCATCGGGCTTGATTGTAAACTGCTTAATCCCAAGTTTTATAACCTTAGGTATTGCAAAGTGCCTGAATCCTGCCTTTCTGCCAAAAGGTGTAAATATGTCCAGAAGCTGGGCAAGCGTTGATATGATACAGAAAGCTTCTGAATATTATAAAGAAGCTCAATCCGGAGATAAAATTGAAGAATCTCTGAAAAAACTTATCAGCAACATTGAAGGTGTTGACGGAACTAAGCATGTTAAATTTGCAGAAACACTCGGTGAAGAAAATATAAACAAATATGCTAAAGAACTTACGGAAATTAGCAGAAAAGATATTTTAAACAGTGATATGAGAAAAGAAGTCGGTAAAATAACCGATGAAATTATCAAGAAAACAAAAGTTTCAGAAAATATTACGGTTGAAAAGGTTAGCGCACAGTCTGTTAACTCTATGCTGGAAGATTCAGTTAAATTTTTCCGTGAGTTTCAGAGAACTAACGGAAAAATGAGCATTGACGAATTTGCAAAAATCAACAAAAAATTTGTCAGAACAAAGAGCCTTTTAGGTCTTGCAGTTGTTCTTCCTCTTGCCGCATCAATGCAATACATTAACCGCTGGATTACAGGAAAAGTTTCAGGAACAAAAGGCGCTCCTATTTATGATGACTTTGCAAAAGGTAAAGACAATATAGAAGAAAATCCAAAAGCAAAAGAAGGTTTATTAAAACAAAAACTAATATCAATTTCTTCAATGCTCGCTGTATCACTGCTTTCATTAACAAAAATGCCTAATATAAAAATGCTTGATTTCAAAGGTATGTTCCCGACAATGGATCAGGCAAGAATTATATCTACTACAACATTTGCTTCACGTATGGCAGCCGCCGACGACAAGAACGAGCTGGCAGAAGCAACTGTCAGAGATATCGCAACTTTTGCAAGCTTATACTACTTAGGTGATGTTGCCGCTAAAGGTGCCGCAACAATTATCCAAAACAAAACCGGAGTTAAGCTTTTAAATGATATGAAATCGCTTAAAAAAGATGCGAACGCCTGGGATAAATTTAAACATTGGATGAAAGACGTAAACATCAAATCATCAAACGAAGTAGTAAGTAAAACCGAAGAAGCTCTGAAAGGAGCGAAACCGACAAAAGAACAGGCAGAAATAATTAAAAAAGAACTGGAAAAAGCAGTTAATTATCGTTCTTATTGTCAATTAACCAACTTAGGTGTATCATTAGCTTTGTTAGGGTTAATTATTCCAATATTCACTCGTCGAAATACCAAACGTAAACATGAACAAGCTCTTAAACTTGCTCAGGAACAGAATAACACTCAAGCCGAGAACAAAAAAAATGAAGAAAAGGTAACACCACTAAACGTACAGTATTCAAAACTTACAGCCGGCTTCAGAGCTGATAAACAGCAAAAAACAGCATAATAAAAGCAACAGGGAAAATCATGCAAGTACAACCAATCACAAAACAGAATATTCCAAATACAACACAGACCAGCTTTAAAGGGACTGTAGATACTACTTTCCGTTATTTAGCAACTAATCAGGCTGTTGGCGCTAACCTTGTCGATTTTTCATTTATGGTTGCACCAAGAACAATTAATGACGGTGTTAAACGTGGTCCTGCAGCCGGTATGGAAACAGGCCGCCGTGAAATTATGGGTACAATCAATGACTCATGCGTAGGCTTGTTTGGTGCTGCAGCAGGTGCTGCAATTGCAGGATCTTTATCAAAAAAATACGATACAAAAGTAAATAAAATGTTTACAGCACCCGAAACTTTGCATATCTTAGCCGACAACAAAGCAAGACAGCTTCAAAATAACAAATCTCAGATAGAATATATAAAAGAAACGCTCAAACAGGCAAAAGGATACAACCCAACTCATAAACAAGCTGACGGAGAAGGTTTTGTAAAATTATCAGACAAAACTGTTGATACAATTGCTAAATATTATGATGATTTGTTAAACAATAAAGCAGACTTTAATAAATGGACAAGTTCCAAAGCAGACAAATCACGTACTGTTATTATGAACGAAGTTGTTGCTGACATTGGTGCAGGTTCAGACTTCATTCTTGAATCAGCTGACAAAAAAATTCAGAGCAAAACAAACCTGAAATCATTATTAAATGATATATTTATTGTTTCAGAATCTTTTAACGGCGAAAAAGTAAAACAAGCTTTTGAAGAACAAATCCATAACGGAAAAACCGTAAAAGACAATAACTTTATCAAAGGTCTTGATAAATTTATGAAAACACGTGCCGGATTAGGTTTTGCAACTTCCTGCGCAATTGGTTTATCAGTTCAGCCTATCAATATGTATCTGACAAAATTAAAAACAGGTCAGGATGGCTTTGTCGGTGTTGAAGGACGTTCTAAAGACAACAGTACCGGTTTCTTTGGACTAAAAGGATTAAGCAGTGTTGCTTTCTTCAGCATGATTCTTTCCACATTAAATATAAATCCGCTTAAATTTACACCGAAGAAGTTTATGGATAAAATGTCATTCTCGGGTAAAATGCCTACCATCAATCAGTTAAAAGGAATTTACGGTATCACAATTATTTCAAGAATTTTCTCAGCCCGTGACAAAGATGAACTCAGAGAAGTTCTTACAAAAGATACTCTTGGTTACTTGAGCTGGCTTGTTTTGGGTGACTTTGTAAACAGAATGGCTGCATCAGGTTTTGACAGTGATAAATGCAAAGTTCTTAATATCAAAAAAGGCACAGAAGACAAAAATTACTTCAAGAAAATGTTTTATGCAAACCTTAAAACAAGAGATGAAATATTGGTACAAACTCTCGCAGACAACGGTATTAAAACAACAAAAGAAGAAAACGGCAAAATTATAGCAAAATCATTCAAGGAAATGTTAAAAGACCTCAACGGAATAAAAGACGAAGCATTAAAGAAAGCTACTAAAAAACGTCTCAGAGCTCTGAATGTTGCGCAACTGGCAGGATACGCATTCTCCGGTCTTGTACTCGGTCTTGGTATTCCAAATCTGAATATTTACATTACAAATAAACTGGATGCAAAAAGAAAAGCCGAGGCCGCTAAAAAACAAACAGCATGAGTTTAAAGCCAGCCTAAGTCGTCAAGCCATAAGAACTGTTCTTCCTGTTCCGGTAATAAAACAGGATTTGTACAGTATTCACTATGTTCCCTTTTTTGTTCCTGTTCGCAGGTTGTACTTTTAATTTGCAAATCACAATCAAACATGTTTTCTCCTTATACTTTTGTTCTCTGATTTATATTTAATAAAAAAAATTTAAAAGTCATATTTTTAACATAATATATTGAAATCAAATATTCAGCGGTTTACAATATAAGTGTAAGATTAACACTAGTTAGTCAATGTGAAACTTTTTAACCAAGGAAATAAAATGGCAAAGAATATCAGAAATATAGCAATTATTGCTCACGTTGACCACGGCAAAACAACTCTCGTTGACTGCATGTTAAAACAGAGCGGTGTTTTCAGGGAAGGTCAGCAGGTTCAGGAACGTGTATTAGACAGTAACGATTTGGAAAGAGAAAGAGGAATTACAATCCTTTCCAAAAACATTTCAATAAATTACAAGGGAACTAAAATCAACGTTGTTGATACCCCGGGGCACGCAGACTTTGGCGGCGAAGTTGAACGTGTTTTGGGCATGGTAGACGGTGCATTGCTTATTGTTGATGCAGCAGAAGGTCCTATGCCTCAGACAAGATTTGTTTTGTCAAAAGCTTTGGAACTTGGCATAAAAATCATTGTAGTAATAAACAAAATTGACAAACCGGCAGCTGACCCTGACGGAACTCTGGATAAAGTATTTGACTTATTTACAGAGCTTACTGACAGAGAAGATTTAATCGATTTTCCATATATATATGCAAGCAGCTTAAACGGTTTTGCAATCAAAAATCTTGATGATGAAAGAAAAGACATGGTTCCTCTGCTGGATTGCATCTTGGCTAATATTCAGGAGCCGGAAGGTGATGCAACAAAACCGTTCCAATTCAGAGCAACAACATTAGACTATAACGAATACGTAGGAAGAATTGTTATCGGTCGTGTTGTTAACGGCGTTGTTCATTCTCAGGACATAGTTGCCTGGGTTAACGCGGAAGAAGAAGTTACAAAGGGTAAAATCACAAAATTGTTCGGCTTTAAAGACCTCGGAAGAGTTGAAATAAATGAAGCAGAAGCCGGCGACATTGTTGGTATAGCAGGTTTTTCTGAAATACAAATCGGTGAAACTCTTTGCGATATGAATAATATTAATCCATTACCACTTATCAAAGTTGACGAGCCGACTTTGCAGATGAATTTTTCAGTTAACGACAGTCCGTATGCAGGCCAGGAAGGTAAGTTTGTAACATCAAGACAGTTAAGAAAAAGACTTTATGACGAACTTGAAAAGAACGTAAGCCTCAGGGTTGAAGATACAGACTCAACTGACTGCTTTAAAGTATCAGGCAGAGGTGAACTTCACTTAGGTATTTTGATTGAAACAATGCGTCGTGAAGGTTACGAGTTCCAGGTTTCTAAACCGGAAGTTATTTATAAAACCATTAATGGTCAACAATGCGAACCGTTTGAAGATTTGCTTATAGACGTCCCGGAAGAATACGCAGGCGGAGCAATCGACAGACTCTCAGGGCGTAAAGCCATTATGAACTCTATGTCTAACGCTAACGGGAGAACTGTTCTAAAGTTCACAATTCCAGCAAGAGGTTTAATCGGATTCAGAAGTGAGTTTATCCGTATGACAAGAGGCGAAGGTATTATGTACCACACCTTTGACGAATATAAACCATACGCAGGCGATATTCCGAAACAACGCAGCGGTTCTATCCTGGCTCACGAACAAGGCGAAGCAATACCATACGCACTTGCTCAGTTTGAAGACAGAGGTGTTTTCTTTGTAACTCCACATACAAAAGTTTACAGAGGAATGATTATAGGTGAAGGAAACAGACCTCAGGATATCGTTGTAAACATCTGCAAAACAAAGAAGCTTACAAACATGAGAAGCTCTACCGCTGATGTTATGGTAACACTTCAGGCACACAAAGAGCTTACACTTGAAGAATGTCTTGAATACATCGGTGATGATGAACTCGTTGAAGTTACTCCCGAAAACGTCAGAATGAGAAAACAAAACCTCGTTAAATTCGGCAGCATCTAGTCCTTCTTTTTTGGAAAAAAGAAGCAAAAAACTTTCCACAAGCCGTCGGCGGGAATAAAATAAGTACGTTTTTGATAAAATATGTCTGTCCCGCCTCTTGAACAAATATACAAGCTGATTAAGATAGAATTAATAAAGTTTGTGTCGAAAATGATTCTTATATCATTTTCGGCATTGTGGTTGACAATATTTTAGAGATTTTTTTGCTTCAAACTGTCATTCCGAACTAGGCGAACAGAAGGTGAAAGCGTAAGCGATACCCGTTTAATGCAAGCCGCATCCGAAGAATCTCCATAACTTTTATATGGATTCTTCGGACTTCGTAGTTTTTTATGCAAAATTACAAAATATTTTCCTCAGAATGACAGGAGTATTATTAAATCGTCATACTGAGCAAGGCGAGCAAAAGGTGAAAGCGTAAGCGATACCCGTTTAATGCAAACCGCATCCGAAGAACCTCCATAACTTTTATAGGGATTCTTCGGACTTCGTAGTTTTTTATGCAAAATTACAA
>CACWIL010000020.1 GCA_902760905.1 uncultured bacterium | reverse complement strand
CTAATTTTCCATTTTCCATTTTCAATTTTCCATTCATAAAAACATTCTATTTAGCCCTTATCAGACGGTATGTTCAAAAGAGTTCCAACCTCTGTTGCTATTTTTCTGAAAAGAGGTGATGCAATCGTTCCGCCGTAGTCAACACCTGTTTTTGGTGAATCAACAACGACATAGATTGCGACTTTTGGTGCGGAAGCAGGGAAATAACCTATGGCGGAAGCGTAAACCGCCGCACCGCTTGTAACATTTTTTCTTGAAGTTCCTGTCTTTGCGCAGGTTGTATATTTTTCTAAATTAAGCGGAGTATAACCATTTGCAATACTCTTTGCCAAAAGCCTTGTTACAGAATGAGCCGTTTCGGGAGAAATAACCTGACGGGTTTGAACGTGTTTCGGAAGCTCTTCGGCTGAATATTTAATAACATGCGGAGTAGTCCAAACTCCTCCGTTTGCAATAGCTGATATTGCACTAATCATTTGTATTGCAGTTACAGATGCGCCATAACCGTAGCCCATACTTGCGTGTCTTGATTTGTACCAGGTTATTGGTTTGGGTAGAAGTCCCATAGATTCTGCAGTCAGGTCAATCCCCGTTTTTTGTCCGAAACCGAACTCACGCAGTTTTGAGTAGTAAGAATCTTTATCAAGCATAAGTGCAATATTTGCACTTCCGACGTTGCTTGAGTGTTCAAAAAGATAGTCCAAAGTTATCATTCCTGGGTTTGGATGTTTGTCCAGGTCGTGATTTCTTATTACAAATTTATCTATAGCCATTTTGCCGGAATCCGGTACTTTTGAATACTCGTTTAAAACTCCCAGATCAATAGCCGTTGCAACTGTAATTATCTTAAATGTTGAGCCTGGGGGGTAAATATCTGTGAGTGACCAGTTTTTCATATCAAACTGCGAAGCTTCCCAAAACTTGTTCGGATCAAAGTTCGGGTATGATGCATAGGCAAGTATTTCACCGTTGGTTACATCTTCAACAATTACCGTTCCCCGTTCGGCTTTTGTTTCTTTTATGGTATTAGCAAGCTCTTTTTCGCAAATATACTGAACGGAAGCATCAATAGTAAGTGTAATATCTTCACCTTTTTGCTTTTTGGTAATGTTATTAACATCAGTATCAAAATCAAAAATAATGTCGCCGTTAGCTTTTCTCTGAACGCTTTCTGTATCTGTAATACTTTCCAGCTTGCCTTTTCCCGTATTTTCTATGCCGATAGAGTTTTTGGACAAGTAGCTGTAATACCCGATAATATGCGAAGCGATATTCCCCTGCGGATAAAAACGGCGGTTTATTGTTCCTACGCTGATTTCACGAAGACCGAGCTTGCGGATTTTTTCGGCAGAGGTTCTGTTAACTTCTTTTTTTAAAGTTATTATATTCCTCTTTTTCGATTTTAATTTTGCGAGAACTTCCTCTTTTGGCATACATAAAGCCGGAGAGAGAATCTCTGCAAGATACTCAGGCGGACGCTTGGAAGAATATTCACAAGGGTGTGCATAAACTTCATAAGTCATCTCATCAGTTGCAAGCTTTATTCCGTTCCTGTCGAGGATATTGCCTCTTAATGTTGGAGAATCTGTGCTCCTGATTGCAATACCCTTAGCCTTATACCCGCTAAGATCAAGAACTTGCAAACCAAATAACCACCCTGTGAGCAAAATAAATGCCAAAGTCATCAAACCCTGCAAAGTTGCTATTCTTTTGTTAACTTTTTCTCGCAAATCTTTTTCCATTTTCACTAATCCTCTGTTTTTATAATAAAGGATTGGTGTGTCAGAAATGGACTTTATGTATATATCTTTTTATTTTATTTACCCATGTCCATTCCTGACATAAGTATAAATTATACTAATAATGAAAGGAGTAAGCCTGTGAAACGATTTTTAGTTCTTTTATTATTTGGATTTTTCTCAGCTGCTGCTGTTTTTGCAACTGATATAAGATACGGCTATAACGCCCACGGTGATTATGTGCCGACTTCTTACGGAGGTGAAAAAGTAAAGTATGGTTACAACGCTCACGGCGAATACGTACCGACTGCAATCGGGGACAGGAAAATAAAATACGGATACAATGCACATGGTGAGTATGTTCCGACCTCTGTTGGCGGACAAGATATTAAATATGGCTATAATGCTCACGGAGATTATGTACCAACATCTGTTAACAATCAAAAAATCAGATACGGATATAACGCACACGGTGAGTATGTTCCCACGTCAGTAAACGGACAAAAAGTACAATACGGATATAATGCCGGTGGGAAATATGTTCCCACCGGCATAAAATAGGAATAAAATTTATAATATTCAAAATATAAAAATACGAATTTACACGACTTTTGGATAACATAAAATACGTAAAAACCCCTCCGATAGCCGGAGGGGTTTTTTACTAAATTACAGAAGTACAATTAATAAACTTTGGGCTCGGTTTGAGTTCGCCTTTGTGTTTTATGGCATATCTGTAAATCTGCCGAAAATATTCTATGTGGTCATTGGTTACAAATTGTTCGTGACAATTTGTGCAATAGAACTGAATTGTGTGATTTCCTGTTAGAATCGACCCACCGCACATATAAGGAATCAAGACTTCATCTTTTCCGCATACAGGGCATTTTTCTTTCGGGAACTGACAGCTGTTTAATCTGAAAGAGCCTAACCACATAATCGCAGCATCTAAAGGCATTCCTTCTTTCAGTTCGGAGTCTTTTGTGTGAGAAAAAATCTCAGGATAGACTTCTCCGGTGTAATGTGTTTTTGATTTTGACGGAAGTTGTTTTTCAACTTCACTTTTTGATTTAAAATTTGCCATCTTTTACCTCCGTTGGCTTTTTGAGTTCTGCTTATCAGTAATTTTCTGATTTACTTTTTTCTTTCTCGCAGAGGCTCAAATGGCTTGCACATATCTTTAAAAAAAAGAAGAGGCTCATCGTTATGACGAGTCTCTTCTTGTAAAGCAAAGTAGTTAAACAAAGCAGAAAGGAGATCTCATCATTCAAGCATTAGCACCTTTGGGGGTAAATATATCAGGCGTTCTAACCTGTTTAACCTTACCCTCGGGTTGCTGTGTAGTCATCGGGCTTGTCCCTCGTACACTCTCTATGAGATTTAGTTATTTAATTTTCAATGTTTTTCTTATACTTACAGTATAAAATATATGTGTGTCAGATTTGGACACTTTATTTTTTATTCGTCATCATATATGTCTTCGAGGTCGTCCCAGTAACATAATAATAACAATCCGATAAACCAGAGCGGCATCTTATCCCTAGCCTATCTTTTGCGGAGAATTAAAAAGATAATCAAAATCAGGTCTCATCTTTATTATTTCTCTTGCTTCAAGGCTGTCACGTGCAAAAATTGTTTCTCCGCATCTTTGACCGCATTTGGTTCTGTATTCGCAATAGAATTGATACATTGACATTGTTTTCACCTCTTTTCTATATCTTATATTTTAATTATAATTTACCACTATGTCAGATATGGACAGGTGTAAATATTTTTAACTAAATAAAGGTCTTATAAGAAATTGATATATTAATAAACCAAGCATTATCAATATTCCTGCACGAATACACTCTATACCAAAATCAATACATTTCTCTTTTGTGTTTTTTGTTTTATGCAAATAATAGGCTTGAATTCTTCTTCTTTGCCTGCTGTAAAAACTTGGTTTATTCTTTTCATATCTTTCAAGTTTTATTTTTAAATTGTCTTTAGATTCCTGTAATATTTCTTTTATCGGGATTTCATTTACAGCATTCGCTATTCTCTGTTCAATTTCTTTTGTTTCCATTTTATGTTCCTTTAATAAACTATACCGGCTGAGAATACGTCATTGCACCGCGTTCGTTATAAACATTAATAAATCCGCCTTTCTTAACAGATACACTTGTTGCAGTGTAACCCATAAGCATATCGCCGGAATTTGTCGGAATATTGCCGAGGACTCTGCCGTGTTCTCCGAAAATTGTAATTGTGTAACTTTTTTGTACTACTGTTTCAATTGTCATAATGTTTCTCCTTTTTTAGTTTTAATTATTTAGTGTGTTATTTTTAACATCCTGTTGCTATTATAATTACCTGTATTTCATCTTTTGGCATAGATTCATCAACCACTACTGATATA
Source organism: uncultured bacterium (assembly GCA_902760905.1). GTDB lineage: Bacteria > Cyanobacteriota > Vampirovibrionia > Gastranaerophilales > Gastranaerophilaceae > CAG-196. The sequence goes on along the minus strand of CACWIL010000020.1, from coordinate 9,507 downwards.
ATTACATTTGTTTTATCATTGATTTTTTTGTTTACAAGATCCCCAACTTCTTTTGTATCGTGAATAGTTAAATTTTCGCCACCTCTTACACTAACAAATACTGCTTGTGCATTTATTTGTTCCTCTTTAATAGCTGCTTCCGCAGCACTAATTGCACCATTTTCGCCACTTGCTAATCCTAAACTAAAAAGCATTGTACCTTTATAACTAAAAAGTTTTTTAAAGTCAGCTTTTTCTACTCCAAGCATACTTTCATCATTATAGGTAAAACAACTTATAAGTCTGCATATAACTTCATTTGCATATTCATAAATACTTTTTATAGAATCGCTTTTTTCTATGTATTTACTAAAAATGTTATAAAATTTTTCAGAATCTAAAATACAATTGTTATTAAATAATTTATTCAAGCGTTTTATATCTTTTTCGGCTTTTTTGATACTGTAATCTGTATCACTAATCAATGGTGTTGATATTACATTAATAGTCAATATTTCATTTTCGTTTGCAATCTTTGATACCTGTTCCAAGATTTCTGCACTGGTATCTCCGCCAACACCTGCAATTACAAACAAAATATCAGCATCTTCTACAAAAAACAGTAAGTCCTTTTTGAAGCATGTTTGTATCTCTGTTGCATCATTTAGTAAGAATTTCCTACTATCACCTAATAATGGGTATTTGCGAGAACTGTTAACTGTACTTATATAAAGATATTCTATATTTTTAAGCTCATTTTTTTTGCACCGGTAAATTGCATGACCTCCACAATTTCCAATGCCAATAGCTTTTATTTTTGTCATAATATTTACTCCTTTTATTTAATATCTTGTATTTCATAACTTGGAAGGTCTAAACCTTTATATCGCATTTTTATTGCATCATATAAATCCCTGCAATTCGGGCTTACACCTTCAAGATGATATTCCCCAGTAGTTTGGTTTTTCATAAATAAAAAAGGAGCATAATCGTAATATTCTATTTTTATATTTCTTTTACTCCACATAGATTTTTGGATTCTTCCAACAAGAATTTTTCTCATATCAATTAATTTATACTCTGATTTTGCCCACCACTCATTTTCGGGATAATTTTCCCAAGAGTCAATAATTTCGCCCTTTTTGATAAATTTCTCAATTCCTGCCTTTTTTATAAAAATTGAGCGTAAATCAGCATTTGTCAATTTATTAAAAAGACTTATTTTTAAATCATCTTTATCTGTAGCATATAACCATTGGGGAACTTTTATTCCGTCACAATAGTATTCATTATCGTATGTACAGTGTGTTATTCTGTTTTTTATGGAAATTTCATCAGGTTTTGGAATTATACATAATTCATTTAATGTAAAATTATTTATTCCAATGGCATAAACACTCATGGTTTTTTTATAAAATCTCCAAAAATTTTTTAATCTTAAACTATGAATTTTAATATCCAAAAAATCAAAGTAATAAAGAAGTTTGTAAAATCTCTTATTTAATGCTCCACAATGCGATAAATAATAACAAGAGTTACTGTTAAAAGGAAAATTTAATCCCAATTCTTCAACAGGGTTAAAAGTATTATCTTTAAATTCATAAGGTTTAATATTGTGTTTTGTTTGGGTGTATTTGTCAATAATAGAAACAAGATTCTCCCAATATTCTCTAAAATTGCCTAAAGTAGATACAGGAGTTTTTGTAATTCCTATTGAAATTTTTGGTGTTGAATTAGGTTTAATATGATTCCAGTACAAAAATTCGGAAGCAATTTCTTCCATTTCTGATTTTGATAACTTGTTTGTTTCTAAAACAGTATTTTTTAAATAATTATTAAATTCTTTGCAATATTCTAATTTTGGATTTGCTTGATAATATGAATTTTCCCAATATTCTTTATCCTCTGTATCTTTTAATTCATTTATATAAATTTTTGCTTCTTCCAAATTTTCAGCATAAAAATAATGCGCTTGTTTGCCTCCATTTTTTATTTCTATATTATTTGGTTTGTCGGTTTTTAATAAAATGTACATTTTAATCCCTTACTTCAATAACTTGTTGTGATAAATAATCATATTCAACGGCTTTATCAATTTCCCAGATACCTTCAGGAATCTCTATTGTATCATGTCGCGCTGTATGCAGACAATAAACTTCTGTCGGCGCAGTATTTCTCATATATAAAGTTCCATTTGTATCTTCAAAAAATTCAACCCCTTCTTTAACTTTTATTCTGTGTTCGTTTCCGACAGTTTCAGATTCTGCTATCATAATTGAATCTTTATCTTCCCTTTGTTGTATATTTTCTGGTAATGATTCAACTTCTTTAATAATACATTCCCCGTGTAAATAAACTTTTTTCTTGTTTTCCATAAATATTTCCTTTCAATAATTATATTTTTACTGCTTTTTTCTACATTTTCATTGTAAGCCACCACTATGTCAAAAATGGACAGGGGTAAATTGGGATACTATAAATCATCATATTCAAATCCATAAATATAATCCTTACATTGCCAGCAGCGGCAAAAGCGAAAATCCTCGCAGTTTACATATTTGTAATAACTGCAATCAACGTATTCTCTGTTTGTGATATGCGGATAATATCGCCAATATGGGCTTGGCCGCCTTTTACCAGCACGCCACAACATTATTTTGAAGTTACTGTCATGTGTTTTCATTCCCTTTGGCGGAGGTGTGAAAAACATATCCGCACCATACAAAGGCGGAAGTTCTTCCGCAAAAACAGGTAATAATATTGATACACATAAAATAAGAAATAAGTTTTTCATCAGATAATCCAATCACTCGGTATATAAGCATCTATTGTTCCAAAGAATATCGGAATATTAAAAAGTTCTGACCAGTCTTTTGCTGCGTGCATAGCTTCGGCATCAAGTCCCAAATCATCTACCATAAGAAAAACAGCCGCTTTTTTCCCTGTTTTCTTTGCTTTGATGGGTGCTTTAATTACTCCGTAGCTCCAGTCCCTTGCCCGAACAAAAGTAATTGCATAGTTTTCCGTTTGACAATCAACTCCATTAACAAACTTGTCCCCCGAACACCAAACATCAACAAATTCTTTCTTTGTATAAGGTTTTGCCCGTCTTTCGCTATAATGACAGTTGTAATTAGGTATCCAGGGTGTCATTGCAGGGTGTCTTCGCATTCCCATTTTATTGATATCATAATATCTGTCGAAAGGAACAACCGTTCGTGTCGGATGAGGTTCCGCAGGAATTTTGTCCTCATTCGGCGGAGGAATCCTTGAATATTCCGGTACCTGACCTCTCCCGTCAACATAGTAACCGTAATCTCTGTCGACTTTGATTACCAGACTGCCTTCAGGATTAGTGACAGTTTCCTGATGATTTGGTGCGAGATAATAGTGGTCATACAAGCCAAGTTCCTTTGCAAAAACAGACGAAACTAAAATTGCTGAACTTAATATTGATAAGGATAGTTTTTTAATCATATTATGATACCGCCCTGCTTTTTTTTAATTTGGCATCTGCATTCTGTTTGTTTGAGTTTGCCTGTTCTAAAGTAGAATCAATAGATAATGCCTTGTTATAATATTCAATTGCTTCGCTGATTTTACCCTGATTTTCCTTAATAACGCCAATATTACAATACGGTTTTGCATACTTTGGTGCTATTTTTATGGCTTTTTCATAGCATTTTAGAGCTTCATCATATTTTCCGAGACTGTAATAAGCAATCCCTAAATTGTTGTATGCAATTTCGTTTTCAGGCTCCGTTTCAAGAACCTTTTTGCAGGTTTTTATTGCACTGCCGTATTTTTTTGCCACGATAAATTCACGAGCTTTACCCAGCTTATCGTTAATATTATTTGTTCTGACTTTGTCTTCTTGCTCAGGTTTAAACAGATTAATATGTTTATTGATTTCGTCTCTTAAAAGAGAATACTCATAGTTATCATTATCAATAAAAATGGCCCTTTCAATGCTTATAAAAGCATCTTTGTAATTTTCTTTTTTAAGATATACCCTTGCACAATTGTAGTGAGCATTTGCGTACATTTGATTTAACTCAATAGCTTTTTTGAATACGTCCAAAGCTTCATCATATTCCCCGAGTTCAAGATATGCAGAACCCATGGCATTATATAAACCGTCATATTCACCGCTTAGCTTGATGAACTTTTTGTATGCTTTTACAGCATCTTCATATCGTTCCAAGTCTTGCAGAACATCGCCTTTATAGAGATATCCTTCCTCGGCAAAGAATTCCTGCTTTATCATTTTGTTATAATCTTTTAATGCCTGTTGTGGTTTATCAAGTTTTTCATAGGCGATACCACGTTTTTTGTAATAATCTGCCCACTCAGAATCAAGTTTGATAGCTTTGGTATAATACGTTACCGCATTTTTAAACTCACGAAGCTCCATATAGACATCAGCAATTCTTGCATATATTCCGTCATCATCAGGTGCAATCTCAGATGCCTGCTCATAAAGATTCAGTGCATCTTCATACAAATCCAGATTTTTTTTCATATCAGCGTAATAAATATAAGCTTTAGGATTATCTGGATTAATTTCCATAGCATTTGTATAATCAGTTGCCGCGCCTGAATAATTTTCCATATCACATCTGATATCACCTCTCATAAGATAAGAAGTGTAATCTAAGCCGTCAATCGAAATAGCCTTTGTTACATCGGCTTCCGCTTCTTTATATCTTTTAAGAAGATATTTTGAACGACCGCGCATATGATAATAATGGCTGTATTTTTTGGATAACTCAATAGCAGTATCATAATCAATAATGGCATCTTCATAATCTTCAAGACCATGTTTGGCTTCGCCGCGAAGATAATAATATTCACTTTTTCTAGGGTTCTTTTCTATAGCTTCATTAAGAATTTCAATTGCCCCATGAAAATCATCTGAATCAAGTTTTTCCTGTGCTATTCTTTCGTAGTCCATTTGGTTGCTCCTTATATTTATGATAGTGATTTAGTAACGCCATTTCCCGAAAATTCACGCAAACGTCTGATGCGGTTTGGATGTCTAAGTTTTCTCAGAGCCTTTGCTTCAATGTATTGAATCTCATCTTTTTTTACTCCAAATAATTGGGCAATTTCTTCTAAAGTTCTCATTTTGCCGTCATCCATACCAAAGCGGAGTCTTAAAACATCTCTTTCTCTGGGAGAGAGTGTGCATAATATTTCTGCAAGTGGTTCTCTATAATTTGCTAAATCTAAATTTTCAGCTTGGTCAGACAGACCGAGCATAAATTTTACCAATTTTTGATAAAATAGTGTTGAGTTTTCTGATGCAATTTCTTTTTCAGGGAAATCCATTTCGTCAAAAAAGCCTTTTACTTCATCGACATTAGTTTCAGTTAATACTTTTTCAAAATTTTCCATAGTTTTACTCCTTAATTATTTATTGATTTTACATATTACCAGATGATAGTGGTTTCGCTCAAGGTACGCTTCGGAATATTTATCCACCCTACGACACTATGATAAAACATACCCATGTCAAAAACGGACATGGGTAAAACAATAGATAAAATCAATAATTTAAATAATTTTTTCAGACAGTTTAAGTTGACAAGTAAAATCAAACATAAATGGTATTAAAATCTGTATCACACGCTTTTCAAATGTCTATCACTAAGTATTGAAAAGACTTCCGACTAACAGAGCTCAAAATTGAAATATTTGCATTTTGTGTCAGACTTTTTGCATTTCAGCTGTCAAACGATATCTGTCTATTTATAGTGTCTGAGAATTCTCAATCTAAGTGTTTCTTTACACTATTTATATCAGCTGTCGAACGATAATATGTTAATATCTGGCATGAGTATCTATATACACAAACTCTTAAAACTGCCTGGGTTGGACCCGAACCTGTGGAGTCTTAAAACGCTTGCTATGTCACTATTTATCTTAACTCGTTTTTGCGACACGTCAAGTCTATCAAGCAATAATAACGCATATTTTAGACACATATTTTAACATGGGCTGAAAACGAACCGATGACAATAATTATCTTGATTATGTATTGACATAATCAAATAAGCGTGTTAGTTTTGTATTATGAAATGTTGTCAAAAATCCAATTGGGGCGGAAAACGTGAAATGGCAGGAAGAAAGAAAACCTGTCTTAAAAAAGTACCGTTCAATAGAAGAATTAACGAAAACATTTTAAATATTTTGCGAGATTACGCAAAAAGGCATAATCTCACAGACACTGAAGCTTTAGAAAGTGCCATTCTATTACAGAGTAACATTGAAAAATTAAAAGGAGATATGGTTATGAAAATTTGTATTCCGACAAGTGAGGGAAAATTATGCGGACATTTCGGGCATTGTGATTCTTTTACATTTGCTGAAATTAATCCTGAAACAAAAGAAATTTTAACTATAGAAGAAAAAATACCGGAAGATGGTATTTCTTGTCAGAGTGCTGCCTGGATATCCGAACAGGGTGTGAGCAAAGTTTTAGCAGGCGGAATGGGCGGACGTCCAATGATGATGTTTGCTCAAAACGGAGTTGAAGTGATTGCAGGCTGTCCGGAGTTACCTATCAAAGAAGTTTTAGAAAAATATATGGCAAATTCTCTTGAAACAGGAACAAACGCATGCGGCGGCGAAGGTTATGATCACGCACATTGCCATCACCATGGGTAAATAAAAAGAGTAGCAACATTTTTAATTGTAAGGAGTAAACAATGAAAATTCATCAAATCAGAAATGCAACAATTATAATTACGTACAATAATAAAAGATTTTTAATTGACCCTTGGCTTATGCCGAAAGATTTTATGCCGGGGTTTGAGGGGGCAATGAACAGTAAAGTCAGACAACCGAGAGTTGATTTGCCAAAAGATTTTGATATAAATCATTTACCACTGGATGCGATTATATTAACCCATTTTCACCCTGACCATTTTGATGAATTTGCTGTAAAAGCATTGGATAAAAACATTCCGTTCTATGTTCAGAATGAAATAGATTTGAACATTATAAAAAATTTTGGATTTAATGATGTTCGTATTATTTCTGAAAACGGAACAGATTTTGAGAGGATTACATTATATAAAACTCAATGCCAGCACGGCAGACGTGAAGTTGTAAAACCGATGTGCGAGCAAATCGGAATGCCTTATGACGCTATGGGAATAGTGTTTAAATCTGACAAAGAGAAAACATTATACGTTGCAGGGGACACAATCTGGTGTGATGAAGTAATTACGGCTATTGATAAATTCAACCCTGAAATCATTGTTATAAATGCTTGCGGCGCTACTGTATTGGTGGGTGAAGGCGAAAGGTTGATTATGGATATTGAGGATGTTAAAGCAATATCAAATTATGCAAAAAATTCAATCATAATTGCAAGCCACATGGACACAGTAAGCCATTTAACAGTTACAAGAGAGGATATAAAAACTCTAAAACTAAATAATGTTGTCGTGCCTGACGATAATGAGATATTGGAATTTGATAATTAAACACATATCAACAAATAACTTATCAAAAAAGTATCAGTTAGTTTGAGAGTGAATTATCATAGAGTTTTGGAATTTGTATCAGTAAGTTTTGAAAGATTTCCACCAAAATTTAAAAAGTTTAAGAATTCTCTCAAACTTCCGGGGGTACTTTTCTCAATCTCTCTGATAATCTACAAAAATGGCACAAATTTCCAAAAGGCAAAGAACTGACCAAATCCGAACAAGAATATCTTGTTTCTATAATTATGGAATGGATAAACAGACAGATTTCTTGAATATCCAAAACTAAACTTCGTAAGTTGTGCCAAAATTGAAAAAGCCGTTTTCTTTTGAATAACCTATTTTTATATCTAAATCCGGCATTGCGTTCCAACCTTTTTCGGCTACTTTGTCTAGCAAATCTTTTACATAGTTAAAAGCAGCACCTTTAAAATCTACACCAACAGATGTTGCATTCTCGATACCTTCTTTTAATAATTCATTTACCCCTTGTCCGTCAGCAGTATAATACTCTCCGTCTTTGAGTATCAATTCTGATAAATCTAGTCCTGTATATTCTTTTAAAGCTGAATAAGCACGATATTTAGTTCTTGCATCACTATCTACACCTTGACTTTGCATACCATAATGTAGAAGGTTTGTTGAATTGTTGTTTTTTTCTAATGCTTGCAAGAGAATAGACTTCATGTTTAAATCATCCATTCCCTCAATCATTACCCCTTTAGAATAAGGGTTAATAGAAAATAACAAAGAATTATTACCAATATCAATTCCGTTATTTTCAAGTAAATGTGCCATATTGTTGCTTATTGAATCGTGTTTTGCTTTTTCTTCTGCTTTATCAAATTCATCAGCACTTGTATATTGTGGATTATTAAGTCTAGGGTCTTTTAGGTTGAATTGATATGCTTTTACTGTGCCATACATAACCATATTCAAGTCATTTTTATACATAGCATATTTTTCAGGTTCTTCCCATTGTTTTGTATAACCAATTCTTTCTTGACCGAAATATTTTTGACACAAGTATTTATCAACATCATCAGCATTTGAAAATCTTGCTCTCATTCCCTCTGCCCAAGAAGCAAGTTTCTCATCAAGTGCGTGTGTGCTTTTGTTTAAATCAGAATAGGGGTTAAGCATTTCGTCTTTTGTTCTAAGGTCATCTGATTCATATTGATTAACCATTTTTTGATACCAATCATCAGGTTTATCAACATTTCTGCGACCTTGCACATTGTAATAATTATAATATCCTATTTCAGTCATATTAAATTACACCTTAACCTTCCTCATCAACAAAGTTTTCTGCTGATTCTGTTTCACTTTGTGTATAAGAGTTAATTGCTTTTCCTGTACTTGTTGTTTTAAACTCTCCATCTTCAGATTCACTTACCCTTGTATCAGATTTTTGTTCTTGCGGTTGTGAATGTTCTTTGCAATATTCTATATATTCTTTATAACTTACTTTATCATCATTGTTTGTGTCCATAGCTTCGTCATATTTGCCATCGCCACGTTTTGCATAAACTGCTTCCGATTCAACTTCTTTTATTGTATTTTTTTCATCAGATGAATTTTCTTTTATTTCTTTTTCGGCTTTCTTTTGTGCTTGCATAGTCCTATATGAATTTGCCATCTCTACCATTCTAACCATTTCTTTTGAAGATATTCCGTTGGCTTGGCAATAATCTTTAAATTCATCAAAAGAAACAATTCCATCTTCATCAGCGTCCATTTCTTTCACATACATTGGTTCGCCTTTTTTGGCATAATAAGCGGTATTATTGTTATTAGTTTTCATACCGAACTTTAAGCCGGCAGGCTTTTTGTTAAGAAAATTTGTCTGCAAACCAAAACTATTACTACTATTTGTTGAAATGCTGTTTTGAGATAAATCCATTCATACTATCCTTTTATATCCGTATATATTTATTATATCACTTTTTAAAATTTTCTCAATCATTTAAAAAATTTAAATTGTAAAAAATTATCAGAGAGTTTTAAACAATTTATCTGTTTAATTTGAACTGTC